>NZ_JADPMS010000045.1:0-14104 GCF_015686645.1 Streptococcus sp. NLN76
TGGTGCTAATATTAAATAAAGCTGCTGTTTCTTTACGTGTATGTCCCTCTTTAACATATTCAAGGACACGTTTTCTAAAATCAATTCCGTATGCCATAAAAATAGTATATCACATACAGTTTATAATATAAAAGACTATAAAAGGCTTAAAAAACCCTTATTTGGCATGCACAAAAAGACCACTTTCGAAACTCCTATGTAGATTTGGACTTTCAAAACCGGTCTTATTTTAGGTTCTAGGTCTTAACTTAATGACATTGGTAATCTAGCCTGTTTTTTTAAGGTCTTGTTCGACAACCACTAACATTTATAGAGAAAGCAACAATTGACCGTAGATTTATAAATATTACTTGGCAGTGTTGGGGTATTATTCTGGCTTAATTGTGCTATTATGAATATTATAAATCTGTAAATCAACTTGTAAATCCTGTAAATGATCAAGTGAAGTTGTTGTCAAGAATGTCTGGATATCTCCACTAATTGCTTCTAGTAGGCGTGTCTGCCTCTGATTATCCAATTCACTCATAACATCATCCAACAAGAGAATCGGACTCTCTCTGGTAACATCTTTGATAAGTTGAATTTCTGCTAATTTCAGTGATAGAATCAAACTTCTTTGCTGGCCCTGACTTCCAAACTTAGCATCCATTTCATTGAGAAAAAAACGAACATCGTCTCGATGCGGACCAACACTGGTGGTTCTCTTTTTGATATCCTTTTGTCTTTTTTCTTGCAAGGCATCAATCAAGTTTTTGACAAGATATTGTAAATCTGACTGTAAATCGATAGAGCTTTCATATTGAATTGTTAAAAATTCTCGATCATGGGATAGATGTTCTTGTTGAGTTCTAGCAACAGCTTCTAAATTAGATAAAAACTGAAGTCGATGTTGGATGACTCTAGCTCCGTATTGTGCTAGTTGTTCATCAAGGACGTCAAGGTAGTTGCTGTCCATAGACTGTCCGGATTTCAGGTAAGTATTGCGCTGTTTTAAGATATGTTGGTATTGAGAAAGTTCTGCTAGATAAGTGGGTTTAATTTGTCCCAAATCCATGTCTATAAACTTCCTTCTCAATGAGGGTGAGCCTTTAACCAGTTGTAGATCCTCAGGAGCAAAGAGGACAACATTCATATGTCCGATGTAATTGGACAGTTTAGCTTGTTTTAGGTGATTGACTTTGGTCATTCGTCCCTTGCTTGTCCAAGTTATTTCCAGAGGAAGGGTTCCTGTCAATTTTGATAAAAGTCCCTGCAAACGAAAATTATCGGTATCGAATTGTGTCAATTCTTTGTCAAGTCGTGTCCGGTGACTTCTAGTGAGGGCCAAAAAGTAGATGGCCTCTAGAAGGTTTGTTTTTCCTTGGGCATTTTGACCCAGAAAGACTGTAAGTCCAGGTGTAAATTGAAGTTTTACATCTGTGTAATTTCGGAATTGATGGATTTCCAGTTCTTTTAACCACATGATTACCTACCAGGAAACCGAATAGGTTTCCTTTTTGATTTTTCTTTATGTGAAGTTTGTTTTTTATTTAATTCCTTGACAAGTTTAGCAACACGTTCTTTTTCTGCAAGAGCTTCGCGGTGTTCTAAAATCTCTTCTTGGTTAGGAGTCACTAACTGAATTTTTATTTCTAAATTGGGAATTTGAATCTGATCTTGTAGGTAGAGTTTTTTACCTCGTCGGCTTTCTTCATTTCCATTTAGAAATACTTGATTTTCAGCTAAAAAAGCCTTCACAGCACCCCCACTATGGATAATTCCTAAGTCTTTTAAAAGGGCTTGTAATGTAATAAATTCATCAAATAATTTGTAGTCCATAATATACCTCTGGGGCTATTATAGCATACTCAATCTATTCTTGCTTTCCGGTGTGGAAAGTATGTTTTTATTGGGATTAGTGGTATAATGAAATCCTATATAGATTAAATTTCGAGGTGAATATGAAACTAGTTGACGGTGTACATTTACATGTCACAAATAGTCAAAAATTTAAAAGCAATGTTATCAAGATTCGCTTTACCTCCTCTCTGTCACGCTATTCTGTTTCAGCGAGGGCTATCGTCGCCTCCATTTTAGAAACAGCCAATAAAACTTATCCACGCTTGAAGGATTTACAAAGGCATTTGGCTTCTCTATATGGGGCTGAGTTGTCAACTTCGATTCACACAATTGGGAATTTACATATAGTTGACATTGATTTACTATTTGTGAAAGATCGTTATTTAAGTAAGAAGCAGTTTTTATTAGAAAATATCTTTGAATTGATCCACTCTGTTCTTTTCCAACCTTTGGTCGAGGATGAGGGATTCAATGAGAGCCTCTTTCTTACGGAACAACAGAATTTAATGGATTTGGTTGAAAAGGAAAGGGAGAACGATTTTAGCTTAGCTAAAGCTGAATCAATCAAGAGTTTTTATGGAAACCATCCCGACTGGTCTCTTAGCCAATACGGGACCAAGGATTTGCTAAATTCTGAAACTGCCCAGTCAGTTTATCGAGAATTTCAACGGATGTTACAATATGACCGGATTGATTTCCTATTCTTTGGAGAGTTTTCAGAATCTGCTGTTCGAGATCGAATCCAAACCTGGAGATTTGAACCAAGGAAAGATCTGGTAAATCTGCAACATTATCAACCAGAGAACAGTATAGTTCGAGAAAATTTCCAAAAAGCCTTGGGTCAACAATCTGTTTTGGATCTAGCTTACCATACCCCTGTTTTTCGTGATGAAAGTAGTTATCCTGCTTTGGTTTTGTTAAATGCGCTATTAGGACAATTCCCTCATTCTTTTTTATTCCGAAAAATCCGAGAAGAAGAAGGTCTAGCCTATACGGTCGGAAGCCAACTCCATATATTCTCTCATCTCTTCAGGATGTATATCGGTTTTGAAAAATCAAAGCGGAATCAGATTTTCAAACTAATTCGACAAGAGGTGAATCGGTTACGGCGTGGAATAATCAGCGAGGAGCAGGTATCTATGAGTAAAAAAATGCTCCTGAATTTGATGACTCAAATTGAAGATTCACCGATGGCTTCAGTGGAGCGTATGTATCAGACGTCGATGTTTGGAGCTGCTTATTCGATTGATGGATCATTCAAAAAAGCTATCGAAGCTGTGACGACAAAAGAAATCCAAGCTGTGGCTAGAAGTCTTCAGCTTCAATCCATGACATTTTTGGAAGGGAGTAATCTATGAAAGCAATAGAAGAAAAACGTTTTTCCAGTATTGATGAAAGCTTGTTTACCTATCGTTTTTCCAATGGCTTTACACTACGAATGCTCCCCAAAAAAGATTTCAAGGAACATGCTGGGTTACTAACTGTCAACTTTGGAAGTTTAGATAATCAAGCGCAAAGCTTATCTGGAATCGCTCATTTTTTAGAACACAAGATATTTGAAACCGATAGTGGGGATGATTTTTTACTTAAGTTTACAGAGTCTGCAACGGATAGTAATGCATTTACAGGGTACGGTTACACAGGCTACACTTTTTCTTCTAGTCAAGAGATTATTGAGAATTCACGATTGTTAATTGACATGCTATCCTCTTTTACAACGAGTGAAGATGCTGTTAATAAAGAGAGAGACATTATCCGCCAGGAGTTGGAAATGTACAAATCAGATCCTGATCAAGTCTTGTTTACAGAAACTTTAGCAAGGATGTATCCTAAGACGGCTTTGGCTCAAGAGATTGTGGGGACTGAAGATTCCCTAGCTCGTATTCAGTTAATGGATTTACAAAAGGCTTACAACACTTATTACAGAGCTGACAACATGGATCTGTTTTTAATTGGAGATTTTCAACCTGAATTTATCGTTGAGAATTTAGAAGTGTCTGTTTCGAAATTGACAAATCCGACGGATCTTCTTCCTCCTCGTCTTCCAATAAAGCGTGAATCTGTTATTACAGGTCAGTCTATTCGAATGGATATTTCAAAAGCAAAATTGGCGATTGGTTTACGAGGAAGTCAATCTTTACAAGGACAAGATGTATTTGTTTATAAGATTAAGTTACAACTCTTTTTTTCCATGTTGTTAGGATGGACATCCCAACGCTATCAGGATCTATTGGATTTGGGAAAGATTGATTATTCCTTTCAATTAGAAGTTGAGGTCCAGGAAGCCTATCACCATGTATTGTTTTTCCTGGATACGGATGAACCTGTTTCGTTGTCTCATCAATTGCGAACTATTGTTAGAAGGTTTCAACAATCTCGTGACCTATCTGAAGATCATTTGGATTTGTTGAAAAATGAAATGTATGGAGACTTCATCAGACAGTTGGATAACTATGATTTTATCCTTACTAATTATATGGTAGGAAAGGAGGGGGTGAATCTTTTTGACCTTCCTGCCATTCTTCCCTCCCTTCATCTAGTTGATGTTCTCGAAGTTGGACGTGAATTTATTGAGAACTGTGACATGATGGATTTCACTGTATTACCGAATTATACCTAGAAAGAGAAGGACCTTGATATGAGAAAAGTTACTATTGGTGAAGTGCTGCGATTAGAGCGAATTCATCAGGGAAAAAAATTAAGTCAAATCCAGAAAGCTACGGACATTCAATTAGAATATTTGGAAGCTTTAGAAAAAAATGACTTTGACCAGATGCCCAGTCCCTTCTATGCCCGCTCCTTTATTAAAAAGTATGCCTGGGAATTAGGGCTCGACGATAAAATTCTATTGGCAGCTTATGAAAATGGCTCTATGGTGGCTTACGATGAAATTGAAGTTGATGAAGATAAGGGACGAACCACTCGCATCGAACGCCGTAAAATAAAATCTTATCTACCCGTCTTTTATTTTGTACTCATATCACTGGGAATTCTTGGGTCAGTAGGGTACTTTGTTTGGAATTACTCTACTAACCATGTCTCAGAAACACCGATTACCAGCTCCAGTTCCAGTTCCAGTCAATCAGAGGAAGGAACGAATCAGTCTGAAGAACAAGATGAGGACTTAACAATTAGCGTGTCTACTTACGATGGTATTACCTATGTAACAGCCTCTGGTGTTAATAAGCCTATCGATTTAAAATTGAGTCGACTTCGGAATGGCAGTTCTTGGATTTCGGTCTCTGAAACGGAAGTGGCAAACGGTGTGACTTTGAACAATGCCAATCCAAGCTTTGAAGCAGAGTTGGTAACAAACTATGAATTCTATATTGGATTAGGTAATCCCACTGCGGTTGAAATGACCTTAAATGGGCAAAAAGTGCCACTTGACGATCTTCCTGCAGAGCCGATTACTCTGGTATTGCGCACCAGTTCACAGATGACTTCGTCAAGTGAAAATAGTGGCAACACAGTAGAGCAAGAGACTAACGTCACCGAAGCTAGTCTTGAGAATGACAGCTTAGAATAGAGAGATAGCAATGAAAAAAGAAAATATCCCTAATTTACTTACCTTGATACGGATCGCCATGATCCCTCTATTTATTCTTTTACTTAGTTTGCCAGATCGGTCAGACCTGCACTGGCTAGCGGCTCTTATTTTTGCAGTGGCCAGTTTCACTGACTACTTAGATGGTTATTTGGCCAGAAAGTGGCAAGTTGTTTCAAATTTTGGGAAGTTCGCAGACCCAATGGCGGATAAATTACTGGTAATGTCTGCCTTTATCTTGTTAGTAGGTCTAGATTTCATTCCTGCCTGGATTGTGGCTCTGATTGTCTGCCGTGAATTAGCCGTAACGGGCTTGCGCCTACTCCTTGTTGAACAAGGGGGGACTGTTTTGGCCGCAGCCATGCCAGGGAAAATTAAAACCTTCTCTCAAATGTTTGCCATTATTTTCTATCTTCTCCATTTTCACCTATTAGCTGACATAACACTCTATATCGCTTTATTCTTTACGCTTTACTCTGGATACGACTACTTCAAAGGCGCGTCCTTCTTGTTTAAGGATACATTTAAATGAAAAAAAAGAAAATCGAAGTTCGTAAACTCAGCTTCCGTTACCAAAAAGACAATGAACACCCTACCCTGAATCAGGTTGAGTTTCACGTGAAACAAGGAGAATGGATGTCGATTGTCGGACATAATGGGAGTGGCAAATCCACCCTTGTACGACTGATAGATGGACTTCTAGAAGCAGATGAAGGCCAAATTATCATAAATGGAGAACCTCTGACAGCAGAAAACATTTGGGAAAAAAGACAGCAAGTAGGTATTGTTTTTCAAAATCCAGATAATCAGTTTGTAGGAGCAACTGTAGAGGATGACGTAGCTTTCGCCTTGGAAAATAATCAAGTTCCAAGAGAAGAAATGCAAAATCGTGTAGAAGCAGCCCTGAAAGCCGTGAATATGTGGGAGTTTCGTGAACGGGAACCTGCACGACTATCCGGAGGACAGAAGCAGCGTGTTGCCATTGCAGGTGTACTGGCCCTACAACCCGAAATTATCCTCCTCGATGAGGTCACTAGCATGTTAGATCCAGAAGGTCGCCAGGAATTAATGGAGACTATTTCTCATATTCGGAAGCAAGAGGATTTAACGATAGTTTCTGTTACCCACGACTTAGAAGAGGTGACACTTAGTGACCGAGTCTTGGTGATGAAAAACGGACAGGTGGAATCTATCCAGACACCAGGAGAACTCTTTCAACGTCCAGGTTTAGAAGCACTGGGTTTAGATGTCCCTTTTTCCAGTCAACTTCTAAAAGAGCTGGATTTGGGGCCAAATAGCCCGACATATTTATCAGAAAAAGAATTGCAGGATTATCTATGGGAATTAGAGTTTCCAACGTAAGTTATAGTTACCAAGCAGGGACACCTTTTGAAGGACCAGCTTTATTTGATATTGATTTAGACATTGTTGAGGATCAATACACTGCAATCATTGGGCACACTGGAAGTGGTAAGTCAACGCTTCTACAATTGTTAAATGGTTTGTTACTCCCAACTAAAGGTCACTTACAAGTGGGCACATTGATTTTGGAAGCCGGTCGTAAACAGAAGGATATTAAGCAGGTTCGGAAAAAAATCGGATTGGTTTTCCAATTTCCTGAAAGCCAATTGTTTGAAGAAACTGTGTTAAAAGATGTTGCTTTTGGTCCACAAAATTTTGGTATATCCCAGGAGGAAGCTGATCGAATTGCTAGAGAAAAGTTATCAATGGTTGGCATTCAGCCTGAGTTCTTTGAACGAAGTCCCTTTGAGCTTTCTGGTGGTCAAATGCGTCGTGTCGCCTTGGCAGGGATTTTAGCCATGGAGCCTGAAATTTTGGTTCTAGATGAGCCGACAGCAGGACTTGATCCAGCAGGACGTAAAGAATTTATGCAGTTGTTTTCTGATTTGCATGCCCAGGGAATTGGAATAATCTTGGTGACTCACCTGATGGATGACGTGGCTAATTATGCCGACTATGTGTATCTTCTTTCAAAGGGGCGATTGGAAGCTCAAGGGGTTCCTAGTGAATTATTTCAAGATGTGGAAAGGATGGAAAGGCTACACTTAGGTCTTCCCAAAATTACTCGCTTTGCCTTAGCATTGAGAGAACGTGGATACCCTTTTGATCGGTTGCCAACAACTTTGAAGGAATTTAAGGAGGTTTTCCATGGATAAGTTGATTCTAGGTCGGTATATTCCAGGCTCCTCCTTTATTCACCGTCTAGATCCAAGGGCTAAACTTTTGGGAATGTTTGCCTTTGTTCTGATGATTTTCTGGGCTAACAATTTTGTTACAAATGTTCTTGTTTTGTTAGTGACGGCTTGTCTTTTATTATTATCAGGTTTACCTTTGAAAGTTTATTGGGACGGCTTGAAACCTATGTGGTTTCTGATTATATTTACAATTTCTTTCCAACTATTTACTCTAAACTCTGGCGCCCCCCTACTTCAATGGGGATGGTTGACAATAACTGACAAAGGATTGATTCAGGCTGCGATTATTTTTATTCGGTTCTTGACAATTGTATTGTGGTCTACAGTCTTAACCTTGACAACAATGCCCCTTACCTTGGCGAGAGCGATCGAATCCTTACTGAAACCCTTAAAAGTGGTTCGTTTTCCGGTACAAGAAGTTGGTTTAATGTTGTCAATGAGTTTACGATTTATTCCTACGTTGATGGATGATACTGTAAAGGTTATGAACGCACAGAGAGCGCGTGGTGTTGACTTTGGGGAGGGAAATCTTCTTGAAAAGGCTAAATCATTTATTCCGATCTTAATTCCTCTCTTTGCTTCGAGCTTTAAACGGGCGGATGCTTTGGCGACTGCCATGGAGGCACGTGGTTATCAGGTTGGTGCTGACCGTACAAGTTATCGTAAACTTACTTGGAAATCAGCAGATAGCTTGTCAATCTTTTTACTCTTCTGTCTAGCTCTGGCTTTGTTTTTCCTTAAAAATTAGCATTTATTACAGAAAAACGCTGTAAATATCATCTCCTTGTAACAAACGTTACCTTTTCTATAAAAAAGAGTAATAAACACTTTGTATGATAGGGATAGATAAAAAGGAGATAAGAATGCGTAAAGAACAAAAACAAAAGTATAGAAACTTTGGAATTCTAATAGCTGCATCAGCCCTTGTAATCGGAGGGACTGTACTAGCAGAAAACTATACTGGAAGTAAAGAAACAGCATCTTCAACAATCGAAAAGAAAGAAACAGTATCTTCAAGTACTGTTTACAAAGCTTCATCTTCTCAAGTGAAATCATCATCTAAGAGAGAAGTAAAAGTACAAGAGGAAACAGCAACTAATGCAGAGTCAAAAGTTGCAACTGAAGTTGAACTTTTGAAAGCGAATCCTTCAAGCAATTCTACAGAGACTACTCAAGTAACTGCATTGGTCGATACAGCGGAAAATCATACTTATACAGCTCCAGCAAGCTTACCAGTTGCTCAAGTAAACTCCTCAACTACAGCAGCGGGTTCAATTGTTCTGGCCAATGGAAATACTGCTGGTGAACACGGACAATACGCAGCTGCTCGCATGGCAGAATTAACGGGTGTTTCAGCTGCAACATGGGAAAATATTATTGCTCGTGAATCAAACGGAGATATCTATGCAGCTAATGCTTCGGGTGCAAGTGGACTTTTCCAAACCATGCCAGGTTGGGGTTCAACAGCCAGTGTTGAAGATCAAATTCAAGCTGCCTACAATGCTTATAGCAATCAAGGACTTGCTGCTTGGGGTTATTAATATACAAATTATAGAAAAAGAACGCCTAGAGATTTGGGGCTCAGGCGTTTTTCCGTATACTTATGACCATTTTAAAATCTGATTGTGTTCATCCTCTTCTCCAATCTTTGTCGGATTGATGGCTAGCTACGCTTGCTTATACTCATTGGATTTCAAAATCTGACTTTGTCAAGCCTCTTTGATGAATGTTATCATCAGTTTCCTCGTCATTTTTTTGAAATTCTGCGAGTATTCAGATTTTGAAATTAGTTAAGTATTAATGGGATATAACTGAGGCTGGGCAAAAAGTATCAGTATCGAACTTTTATTTAGCAAAAACTCTTTGACGCAGTGGTTGATTCGCTTAAACAGCTAAAAGGCTGTTTGAGTTAATAGATGGGAGAGCGAAGCAAATAACAACTGTTCGCCTTTTATTGAGAGAACAGTTCGTGTTCTCTTATCCAGAAACTCAAGAAGTCATTTCTTGACTCTTTGACCTCCAAAAAGAACCTAATCAACGGAGTTCTTTCCCACTTCTAGTCTTTTCAGATTTTGAACTGTTACGGGTATTATTTAAAAAATGAGGCTAAGTCCTGTGTTTTAGATAGTAAAACTTGTGCACCGTTTTCGGTTAGTGAATCGGTGGTACCATAGCCCCATTCAACTCCGATGCTACCAATTTCTAAATCACGGCCAGCTGCCATATCAAAGAGGGTATCTCCAATGATAAAACTTTGTTCTTTAGGGGATTCTGCGACTTCTAAGCCTCGTTTGAGGACATCGATTTTATCGTGGGAATCTGGAAGTGCTCCAAAAATTTCCTGAAAATAAGATTGGAATCCAAAATGTTGGACCATAACTTGAGCCATAGGTTGATTTTTACTAGTGGTAATCGCTAAATAGTGTCCTTGCTCCTTTAAAGCCTGGAGAGCTTTCTTTATCCCAGGGTATGGGGTGGCCTGGTAAACTCCCTTTTCTTTATAGTAACTTCGAAATAGGCCAATAGCTTCTTCTACTTTATCTTCAGGAAGATAGAAGGCAAAGGATCGTTCGAGAGGTGGTCCAATTAGGGTGTCTAACTCTGAATCCTGAGGAACAGGAAGATTCAGAGTTGTGAAAGCATATCGAAAGGCCGCTTTAATTCCTGGACCACTATCAACTAAGGTTCCATCTAAATCAAAAAATAAAAACATAAATTCTCCTTTACAATAAGTATACCATAAGGAAAAAGACTAGGAATGTAAAGAACCTAACCAATCTCCTTCACAGAACTGTAAAACTACTCCGAATATTGCTATCTTTCCGTAATATTACTGGGATAGAATAAGGTCATATAAGAAAGGAACTTTACATGAAACGAAAGAATTATTATCTACTAACAGGTTTGGCAACTCTTCTCATAGCCGCTTCTGCAAGCGCTACGTCGGCTGATTCCTATACTGTAAAATCTGGAGATACCTTATCAAAAATTGCAGCAGAAAGACAAACAACTGTTGACAGTATTGTAAAGCTAAATAATATTAAAAATCCGAATGTGATTCACATTGGTCAAGTATTGGAGTTAACAACAGGGACTCCGAATGCTGCAAGCGAGCAAATTGTATCAGAAGAAACAACTGTCAATCAACCGCAAGATGCTGTCGTGCTAGAAGCAAGTTCTGAACAAGGAAACACTTCTCAAGCAGTTGTTCAAAGCCAAGAGATATCAGAAACTCAGCAAGAAATTATCAATGAAACTGTCAAGAGTCCAGAAGATTCAGCAGCTGTTACTTCATCAGCATCACAAACACCGAAAGTTGAGAATGCTCCATCAAGTTCTGAACCAGATCCGGTTGCAGCATCTGAGCCAGAAACACCAGCACCAGTTCAAGAACAATCCACAGCAACTGCATCAAGCTTGTCAAGTGATGAGCAAGCAGCCAAGGAGTGGATTGCTCAAAAAGAATCTAGTGGGAGCTATACCGCACAAAATGGAATTTACTATGGTCGGTACCAACTAACCCTTTCCTATTTAAATGGAGACCTTTCTCCAGAAAACCAGGAGAGGGTAGCAGATGACTATGTAAAAAATCGCTATGGTTCTTGGGTACAAGCCCATCAATTTTGGTTAGCCAACGGATGGTATTAATAGCCCTGTGTTATCTCCACTGAACACAAAAATTATTCAGTGGAGGATTTTTGTGTTTCGTGTTATAATCCCGAGTTTATCACTTTGTGTTGTAAGCAATCCAGTTCAACCGCTTGATAGAACTGGATTTTTGCAACATTTTTTGCACAAAACTCTTGTTGTATACGGTTGTGTATGATATAATAGAAATATGGCTTTTATTAAAACGACTACTAACAAAGAAGGTCGGACTCACGTTTATCTTGTTGAAGGATATCGTAAGGACGGGAAAGTAAAACAAAGAATACTTCATAAATACGGTCTGCTTGATGAAATGGAGGAAAGCGAACCAGGTATCTTGGATCGACTGAAGAAGGAGGCTAAAGCTGGCCTTTTAAATCCAGAAAAAACTATCCAAGTTACCTATGATCTACTTGCTCCCATGAATGAACCAGACAAATCTTATGGCTGGATGGTATTCGATGACATTTTTGAAGAGTTACGGCTTCCCAATTTTATGAAGCAGCTAAAAACAAATGCCAAATTCGATTTGATAAAAACATTAAAACTCCTTGTCTTCCAACGGATTTTAAAACCAGACAGTAAGTTAGCGACTTTTGAATCTCAAGAGGAATTATTTGGAGATTGGGACATTAACCTAAATGCAGTTTATCGCCTACTTGATAAGTTAAACGATATTAAGGAGGATATCCAACTCCATCTTCATCAAGAAATCAGTCGCCTAACCAATCGGGAAGGACGCCTTGTATTTTACGATGTGACTAACTACTATTTTGAAACCGATATTCCTGACGAAGAAGAAATCTCTGAAGATGGGGAGGTTCTCAAGGTTGGCCTGCGTAGACGAGGTCCAAGCAAAGAACATCGACCTAAGCCAATCGTTCAACTAGGTCTCTTTAGGGATACAAACGGCATTCCCATTAGCTACAAGCTCTTTCGGGGAAATCAAACAAATCCAGTCACCTATCTCCCAGCAGTTGAGGAAGTGAAAAAACAATTTGGAATTGAGAGAATTGTCGTTGTAGCGGATAAGGCCATGAATAGTAAAACCAATGTTTCTGCCATGTTAGAGCAAGGGGACGGCTGGCTCTTCTCACAGAAACATCGTGGAAAAAGAGGGGCTCCAAAGGATATCCAAGAACAGATTTTAAATTCAGAGGACTGGCACTTTAATGCGGAAGCCACATTCGCTAAGAAATCTTATATTCGAGAACGTAGGCTAGGTACAGGCAAGAACTCTCCAGTCGTTAAAGAAAAAGTTTTGATAACCTGGAATGAAAAATATGCGAGGCGCGAACAAATTCGTAGAGACGGTGCTCTTGAATACGCCAGTAAATTAACCAACGCGGAACTTTTTCGTCAGACGAGTAAGAAGGGTGGTAAGAAATATCTTGATTTATCCTATGTCGATGAGGAAACAGGTGAAATTAAGCCTTTCTCTCCACTGATTCGAATTGACCAAGAACAGGTCGATTTTGATGCTCAGTTTGATGGAATCAATGTGATTGTCACCAGTGAGACAGAGATGTCGGACGAAGCCATTCTTGATTCCTACAAGCAGCTCGGGAAAATCGAAGATTGCTTTAGAGTCACGAAGACCGAATTAGAGAGTCGACCAGTTTATGTCTGGACGGAGGAACACATAGAAGCCCACTTCTTAATTTGTTTTATAGCCCTAATTTTCATTCGGTTACTTCAATACAGAACAGACTGGGCAATGAGTCCAGAAAGAATGATTCGGGCCTTGAATAGTGCCAAAGCAACCCGTTTACAAGATGATTACTACAGACTTCAAGAGAGTCCGGATATGCAGGAGTTAAATAAGCTTCTTGGACTTGACTGGACAAAGGGAGTTGTGAAGTTCGAGGAATTAAGAAATTATGCTAGAGGTTCATATACAACACGAAAATAATTAAAAAAGATAGCCAAACTCCTTGTCCCCCAAGGGTTTAGCTATCTTTTGTCTTTTTTAAAGTGATAAACTCGGGCAATGGGGATGGTATGTTTTGGTTTTTTAGAACGGTTTCCATGTACGAAGCCAGCCTTTCCTTTTTCGTGATAGACTTTAAGAAGTCTATTTACATGGCGTACGGATATTCCTAATTTTACGGCTGCTCGTTTTTTATTCTTGTATCCATCAGCTACTTGCTTGATCACTTGATATTTTTTATCTTCAGACATTGTTAAACCCAAATTATTCATACCTAACTTAAAAACCTTCCAGAAACCGTGTTGATCACAGGGTTTCTGGAAGGTTCTGCTTTTCACCCATTGGGTGAAACATTCGACTAGACAAAAAAGGATTTCCCCTTTATGATATAAGTGCATAGAACAACAAAAAGAAAGGAAATCCACATGTTCAGTCTATCAAATAATAATGCTAAAAACAAGAATTTTTCTTTTGAGGGAGGAAATCTTACGAATTATTGCGGACTGATTCTCTTTAAAGAATTGTTTGAGGTCTTGAAGCTGGCTGAGTTAATTTCCAAATATTTAGTCACTAATGATCAACGCCATTCCCCTCTTTACTCAGACACAATGATTGTTATCCAACTCATTTTTCAAATTCTAGCGGGTCATGATACAGACTATGCCTGTCAAGAATTGAAAGATGATGCTTATTTCTATCAGCTGCTAGAGTCGAAACAAGTAGCCTCTCAATCAACCCTGTCACGTTTCTTTTCACGTGCAACGGAAGAAACTGTTGAGGCTTTAAGACAGCTTAATTTTGAACTAATCCAACTCTTTTTACAATTTCATCAGTTGGATAATCTTATCATTGATGTCGATTCAACTCATTTTACAACTTATGGGAAGCAAGAAGGTTCGGATTACAATGCCCATTACCGTGCTA
>NZ_JADPMS010000046.1:0-12555 GCF_015686645.1 Streptococcus sp. NLN76
TTACCGGTTTCATAAAGGCTTACGATGGTTTCTTTGAATTCTTTACTATACTTTTGTGACATATGGACTTCTCCTTTGGTTTGAGATAATTCTACCAAATCGTGTCCATGAAATCATACTAACACCAGTCACTCCCCTAAATCAGACTTATAATGGAGAAAAAATAAAGGAGAACAAGATGAATCTTAAGAAGTACAAATTATACACCGCTACCTTTTTCAGTAATCTGATTTCAGATTTAGGTGATACACTCTACAGTTTAGCCCTCATGAACTATATTCTGCTGGTGCCTGAAAAACAAGCAGCGATTGCGCTCGTCAGCATTTCTGAGTCTCTTCCTATTATTTTCAGCGTTTTTCTCGGCTATTGGGCAGATCAGACTCAGCAGAAAGTGCTAGCCATCATTAGTAGTCAACTGTTCCGATTTCTGCTCTATCTTGGAGCCGGTTTTCTCCTACAATTTAATCCTGCCCTCATCCTCGTTATCAGTTTGGTTGCTATCAATTTCTTTTCTGACCTAGCTGGTAAATATGAAAATAGTCTCTTTCTTCCAATTCAAGTACAGCTACTTCCCGAAGCTGATAGAGAACAAATCTTAGGCACCAGTCAAGGAGTAGTTTCTAGTGCCGCAATCCTATTTCAAGCAATGGGAGCTATTTTAGTAACCTGGATTTCTTTTAGCCAGCTCGCCTTTCTCAATGCAGGAACTTTTCTCCTAGCTGCTGGAATTCTTTTCCTGTTTAAAACACAACTCGATAAAATTCTATCTTATCAAGACAGCACTCCTCGCAAGCCACAGCCATTTTTCGCTATGTTCCAACAAGCTCTAAAAGATGTTCGAGAATCCCCTCAAATTCTACCCTTAATAACGATCCTATCCAGTATCAATGCTTTGTTTTCCATTCTCATTCCACTTATTTTAGCCATTATGGCTATTAACGAATCCTTTTCCATTATTAACCCCGCTGCCACTGTCGCTGGCATCTCTATTCTCATTTCCCTAAGTTCAATACTGGGAAACATCTTAGTGAGTACTGCACTTAAGGGTTGGAAGTTATCAAGGTTTATCTTTTTAACAGCGGTCCTATCCCTTCCCCTATTTGGTTTCCTGATTCTGCAACAAGCTTGGCCTGTTTTCGTTTGCATCACCCTCATGGGAACCTGATGGGCTGTGTCGGTCCGAAAATATCTGCATTTTTACTCAGTCATCTACCCACTGAACGTCTAGGAATTCTTAACGCAAGTATTGGAACTTTTTTACAAGGAAGTATCCTTCTAGCCCAATTGTGTTTCTCTACCCTTCTGGTTCTTCTCCCGCTTAACTGGATCTTATTGATTGGATTTATCTGTTCTTTAGCACTGGTAGTTTTTGTGGGGAAACACAGATATGATATGTAAAAGGAGGTACACAGGAACCCTAACATTTGACAAAACCTATCCTTCCTGTACAATAAAGTTACAGGAAAAACGTTCATAGCAACGCCAAACCCCTAGACTGTTGCCGCAGTTCTAGGGGTTTTTACGTTCAAATTTGATTAACGAGCGCATTTAGGCTGGCAAACTTATTTTTCCTTGCTATCCAGCCATTTGCAGATGAAATAGAGCAATAAGCCAGATATCACATCCGCTACGATAACAAGTAAGACGTCAGGAAAACCCAGGTAGCCTATCCTAAAATAATCCATTCTTCACCTACAAAAACCTTCCAAGGCCTTTCTGCCTTGGAAGGTTTTCACTTTTCGGTTATTTCACCACAATATTAACCAGTTTGTTTGGTACTGCGATGACTTTGATGATTTCTTTTCCTGCAATTTCGGATTGAACTTTTTCGTTGGCGAGGACTGTTGCTTCGAGGTCTTCTTTGGAAAGGTCTTTGGCAACCATGAGTTTGGCGCGGACTTTCCCTTTGATTTGAACGACGATTTCAACTTCGTCTTCGATTAAGAAGCTCTCATCATAGCTTGGCCATGCTACATAGCTGATGGACTCGCCTAAAGCAGTCAAGGTTTGCCAGAGTTCTTCAGCCAAGTGTGGCGCGAATGGTGCCAAGAGTTGAACAAAGCCTTGGGCATAGCCTTTGTAGAGCTTGTCAGCCTTATTAGCCGCATTGACGAAGATCATCAATTGGGCAATGGCTGTGTTGAACTTGTAGTCTTCAATCTGCTCGGTTACAGCTTTAACGGTTTCGTGGTAGACCTTGTCTAGCTGACCATCGTTTTGGTCAGTGATTTCCTTGCTGGTGATGAGGCGGTAAACCCGATCCAAGAATTTCCGACTTCCTTCCAGACCTTCTTCACTCCAAGCGATGGAAGCATCCAATGGCCCCATAAACATTTCGTAAACCCGCAGTGTGTCAGCCCCGAATTGCTCAATCACATCGTCAGGGTTGACGACGTTTTTGAGGGATTTGGACATCTTAGCTGGTGTTTGTTCCAACTCTTCACCGGTCTCAATATTAAAGAAGGATCCATCTCGTTTTTCAACCTTATCGCTTGCGACCAAAGCACCTCGGCCATCACGATAACTGGTTCCCAAAATCATACCTTGGTTAAAGAGTTTTTGGAATGGCTCCTTGGTTGGTACCACGCCGAGGTCATAAAGGAACTTGTGCCAGAAGCGGGCATAGAGCAAGTGTAAAACGGCATGCTCGGCACCACCGATATAGATATCGACTGGCAACCACATCTTGAGCAAATCCTCATCGGCTAATTTCTCTGTGTTATGAGGATCGATGTAGCGGAGGTAATACCAGCTGGAACCAGCCCATTGCGGCATGGTGTTGGTTTCCCGACGCCCTTTGACACCATCTTCACGTGTTACTTCTAACCAATCGGTGAGGTTGGCCAATGGGCTTTCCCCAGTACCAGATGGTTTGATATCATCTGTTTTTGGAAGGACAAGCGGTAGCTGGTCTTCTGGAACAGCTGTGGAAGTCCCATCTTCCCAATGGATGATCGGAATTGGTTCACCCCAATAACGTTGGCGACTAAAGAGCCAGTCACGTAGACGGTAGGTGATGGTCTCTTCGCCCATCCCTTTTTCTTCTAACCATGCCGTCATGCGGGCTTTAGCCTCTTCGGTATTTAAACCATCTAAAAACTCCGAATGAATATGCGGCCCATCTCCGGTATAGACTTCCTTCTCAACATCGCCACCTTCAATAACAGGGAGGAGCGGAAGATCATAAACCTTCGCAAATTCCCAGTCACGCGCATCATGAGCAGGAACCGCCATCACCGCACCTGTTCCGTAGCTAGCCAAGACATAATCAGCGATCCAGATTGGAATTTCTTTGCCGTTGGCAGGGTTGATAGCATAAGCACCCGTAAAGGCACCCGTCTTCTCCTTGGCCAAATCTGTCCGAGCCAAGTCAGACTTGAGACTAGCCTGACGCTTGTACTCAGCCACTGCCTCTGCCTGCTCAGGTGTTGTTATCACATCCACCAAGGCATGCTCCGGAGCCAAAACAGCATAACTAGCCCCAAAAAGCGTGTCTACACGGGTTGTAAAGACAGAGAAAGTCTCCTCATGCCCCTTAATCTTAAAATGAACAGTCGCCCCAGAAGACTTACCAATCCAGTTCCGCTGCATATCCTTGATAGACTCAGGCCAGTCTAACTCTTCCAAGTCTTCCAACAGACGATCCGCATAGGCTGTAATCTTCAACATCCACTGACGCATTGGCTTGCGGACAACCGGATACCCCCCACGCTCAGAAGTCCCATCAGGAAGCACCTCTTCGTTGGCAATCGCAGTCCCCAACTCTTCGACCCAGTTAACCGGCACTTCAGCTTCATAAGCCAAGCCTTTCTCGTAAAGCTTGGTAAAAATCCACTGCGTCCACTTGTAATAATTCGGATCAGTAGTGTTCACCTCACGATCCCAGTCATAAGAGAAACCAAGCGCATTAATCTGACGCTTAAAGTTAGCAATATTCTCCGCTGTAAACTCCGCAGGGTCATTCCCCGTATCCATAGCATACTGCTCCGCAGGAAGACCAAAAGCATCCCAACCCATTGGGTGAAGAACATTATAGCCTTGAGCGCGCTTATAACGACTCAAAATATCCGTTGCTGTGTAACCTTCTGGATGCCCTACATGAAGACCCGCACCAGACGGATATGGGAACATATCCAAAGCATAAAACTTCGGTTTATCCGCATCCGTTCCAGTCCGGAAAATTTGATTCTCCGCCCAGAACTTCTGCCATTTCGGTTCAATTTCTTTGTGATTATAAAAGCTCATCATCTGCCTCACTTTAACAATAAATTACCCCTATTATACCATGAAAAAAGTAGAGCAGCCAAGCGATTCCCGCAGATTTGTTGGAATGAGGAAATGTAAAAGATACTAATTATTCTAAAAACACGTTAAGTCTTTGATAGAATGTAAATAGAGAGTAAACTAAACTTACATAGCTTCTTAATGAACAAGGACTCAGCCAACAAAAGCTCGGTGAACTCGCCGGCGTCAGCCAACCGGTCATAGCTCGGATGGAGACCGGTAAAACCAGTCCACAATTGGATACTGTCCTAAAAGTTTTAGCCAGTCTGGGCAAAACGCTGGCAGTCGTTCCCTTAGATAAAGCCTGAAAAAAGCATCCGTCTCAAATTCGAGACAGGATGCTTTTTTGTCCTCGTTTTTTTACCAAATCTGAATGCGATCGGCTGGGTCTCGCCACATGCCATCTTGGTCTGTAACATCGAAGGTTTGGAAAAACTCATCGAAGTTTGGCAATTGGAGGTTGACACGCAGTTTAGCTGGTGCGTGAACATCCACGGCTGCCATCATTTGCATGAATTCTTCCCGGCCTTTCATGCGCCAGATAAGCGCGTGGTTTTCGAAGAAGGCTTGAGCGGAGTAGTCTGGGTCTTGCTTAGCTGCTTCGAGGGCTGCTGAGAGTCCACCAAGATCCGCGACATTCTCCGACACGGTTAACTTACCATTGACCTTTGCGCCATAAGAATCCTGTCCTTCAAAGAGATCCACCACTTTTTGGGTTCTTTCTTGGAAGGAATCATAATCGGCTTGGGTCCACCAATTATTGAGGCTGCCGTTTTCATCGAAAGAGGCACCGTTGGTATCAAAGGCATGGGAAATTTCATGGGCAATAACGGCTCCAATTCCACCGTAATTGGCAGAGGAAGATTGGTTCAAATCATAGAATGGAGCCTGCAAGATCGCTGCTGGAAAGACAATTTGGTTCTTCTGTGGGTTGTAGTAGGCATTGACCATATGGGCAGGCATTCCCCACTCCTTATCGTCCACTTCCTGATTCCACTTGGACCAGGCGTGTTTGATGGAAACACGTCCCAAAGCTTGGGCATTCTCGAAGAGAGATAGAGCTGGATCTACTTTCTTGTCTGCATAATAAGCCGGTAGTTCTTCCGGATATCCAATGTAAGGGCGAATGACATTGAGTTTAACAATGGCCTTTTCACGAGTTTCTGGACTCAACCAATCATTGTTCTCTAAGCGACGCTTATAAACCTCAATCATTTGCTGAATCTTAGCTTCCACATCCGCTTTTGCTTCCGGAGAGAAGTAATGCTCCGCATACCAGAGACCCAAGGCTTGATTGAATGGTCCCTGTGCCAAGTAATAAGCAGCCTTTTGCGAACTCATTGGAACAGGAGTTCCAGAAAGGGCCCGACTATAGGCACCAGACAAGACCCGAATCTCATCTGTCAAATAGGCATCCGCTTGCCCAACCACTCCCAAGACCAGACTTGCCTTAAGATATGGCCAAGCTTCTTCTGAATAGAAAAGCTCAGAAGCCTTCCAAAAACGCTCTTCTGGTACAATCACTTGATCCGGTTCCTGACCAAGAATTTCTTGGAAAACATCACCTAACGGAAGCTCTGGAACCATGGCCTTAAAATCCTCCCAAGCATAAGGGTGGTAGAGTTTCGCATATTCAGATGATTCTTCACTAGAAAGGACCACTCCCGCAATCCGACGGTCCAATTCCAAGCTCTTATCAAGGAGATCCGCAATTTCTTCGTCAGTAAATGGGAATTTAGCCAGAAGCTCCTCCATAGAAGAACGCCAAAGAGCCAACAACTCTTCTTTCTGCGGATGATCTTCCGCATAATAAGAAGTATCCGGTAAAATAGTTCCAGGCGCATCTGCCCACAAAACATTAATCCGAGCATTCATAAAGTCCGGAGCGACACCAAAAGGAAGGAAATTCGGTGTCCCCGCCATCTCAAACTCCGCCAGACGCTGACGATAGTCCTCATAAGTCAGGTTCTTATATTCTTCTAGGAGGGGTAAGACAGGAGCAACACCATCTGCATCCCGCTTCTCATAATCCGAAGCCAAGCGATGGAAAGCTACAAATTCCTTCAAAACAGAATCCTCAGGTAGATCCTCACCTGCCAACCACTGATCCGTTTTCTCCAAGAACAGCTCTTCAATCTCATCTGCCAGGTCCATAAAACCACCTGTGCGAGATTTGTCCTCAGGAATAACCGCAGTCGCAGCCCACTCACCATTGATTGCATCATAAAAATCATCTTGTCGACGTACCATATGAAACCTCCATTCTTTTCCTACTATCATACCATAAATAGGCAATCCCCAACATGACAAGAATGTCAGGGTGGAAAGCTCAACGAACAGCCCCCAACATTTCCCCCTTAAAAGAAATCACCTCATCAGCTTTTTCCCCACATTTAGGATAAAATGAAAGAAAAGAAAGGAGTTCCCTATGCCACAATTTCTCGGACAAGAAGTCCATCTTATCGGTACCCGCCCCCAAATCGGAGATTTGGCTCCTGATTTCACCCTCCTTAACAAGGATTTAGAAAAAGTTAGTTTAGCTGATTTCCAGGGAAAGAAAAAGGTTCTTAGCATTGTCCCATCCATTGATACAGGAGTCTGTTCGGTACAAACTCGGCAATTCAATGGCAACCTTGCGGATCGCGAGGACACAGCCATTATTACGATTTCCATCGACACTCCCTTTGCCCAAGCTCGCTGGTGTGGGGTCGAGGGTCTAGACCAAGCGGTTATGCTTTCTGATTACTTTGACAATTCCTTTGGAAAAAGCTACGGTCTTCTCATGGAAGAATGGCACATCCTCTCGCGCGCCGTTCTGATTCTCGATGAAAGCAACACGGTTCGTTATGTCGAATACCTCGAAGATGTCCACCAAGAACCCGATTACCAATCTGCCATTCAGGCCTTGGATACCTTATAATCTATTAATCCGCTAGAAATCTAGCGGATTTTTTCAGCGATCAGCTGCCATAAAAACCCTAACTTCCTAATTTGTACTTGTTTGGTATACTGATACTAACAATTCTTTAGGAGAAGCCCATGAACGAATTAGGAAGCGCTTTTAAGCAAATACGCCATTCCAAAAAACGATCCCTTAGGCAAGTCGCAGGGGATACTATTTCCCCTGCTCAGCTCTCTCGTTTTGAAAATGGGAAAAACGACCTATCGGCCACAGCCCTTTTCAAAGCCTTAGAAGCCATGCACACGGAAGTCGATGAATTTCTTTTTCTGGGTGATTAAACATCACACCAAAAGTCCGCTTTTCCACTTAATCGACCAAATGCTAGGCGCTGACATAGACCATCTAGAAAAAATGTATCAGGAAAATAGGAAAAATTGGCAGGCAGATCCCGACAATCAGACGGCTGCGCTGCACTGCCTGATTCTAAAAGGTTATATGCGTGGAATTGACGATGCTATTCTTCTTTCCAAGGAGGAGGAGACCTTCCTCCATAACTTTTTATTCACAATTGATATTTGGGGACATTATGAACTGACCCTCTTTTCCTACTGCTCAACCCTACTGTCAATTCCGCTCCTAACCCGCTACACACAAGAACTGTTAAACCGAAGTGAGTTCCTCAAAGACATCAAACACAATCGAAACACAATCCACACCTTGCTTTTAAACGGTTATCTCCGTTGCATCGGGGAAGAGGATTTCGAACACGCAGCCATTTTTAACAACTATATCCACAAGCATTTTTATACCGAAAACGAGACCTACTTTCGCATCGTCCATCACTGGGCTAGGGGCTGGGAGCAATGCAAACAAGATTCCAAGTCCGAGGGAATTGCCAAAATGAAGGAAGCCATTTCGATTTTCCGAATTCTTGGTTGTGATGCTTCCGCTGATTATTACCAAAGGACTTTAGATGAGGAACTTAATAACGAACCCCCTATTCTTCCAAGAACGTAAGGTTTCTTCCATTTTTTCATGGTATAATTTAGGAAGCAAAACAAATAAAGGATTGACCATGAATCAACTCTACCTTCTTATTCTCGGCTGGATCTCAGCCGGTATTTTTGGCTATCTGAACTGGAAAAAGCCTAATACTAACCTCACTCCCATCTTCTTGGGAGTAACTGGAATTATCCAAACCCTTTACCCAACCTGGCCTTTGGGGTTAGCCTACTCCCTGATGCTCCTCTGGAATGTTTGGCGACCTGAGCGGGAACAAATCTCCATCTGGCAGATGTTGCCCTTCTTCTTTTTAACCATCTTTGCCATTCCCAATCCTCTTTGTTGGGGATACATGCTAACCTGGTCTTTTTTCCGGGATAATCGCAGTCTGTTCAACCCCATCGTGATGATGATTTTCCTCATCTTCAGCTATCTTTACCTAGCCCAACTGAGCGCCGAGTTAGGCTTGGAAACCATCAGCAATATTTTCACAGGAGTCCTCTTCATACTCCTGCCTTTGCTGATTTTAGCCGGTGGATTCTTCCTCATTTACAATGGTTTCGTCCTTCTCCGCAAGGAGGGGCGCTCCAAGGCCAACTACTTCTCCCTCTTTCTGGGCCTTGCTGTGGTGCTCTTTTATGCCCTCGTCCTCGTGCGGCTAACCTATTATGAATTTTTCCTCCAACACCCGCTCCTCGATATCCCCTATTTCATCGCCATTTACACCTATATCCTTTTTGGGATTACCTTTACTGGATTTTTGATTTATTCTTGGTTGTATTTGCATTTGCCCAAAAAGAAAAAATATGACTTTATCATCATCCATGGGGCGGGTCTCCTAGGAGGCGAAAAGGTAACTCCTCTGCTCCGGAAGCGGGTAGATAAAGCCATCGAGGCCTATCGTCGATCCAAAAATCCCGCTGTCAAACTCATTGCCAGCGGAGGTCAGGGACCTGACGAGAAAATTAGCGAAGCCCAAGCCATTCAAAACTACATTCTTGAAACCACCGACATCCCAGCAGAAGCCATCATCTTAGAAGATCGCTCGGTCAACACCTACCAAAACCTCCTCTACTCAAAGAAATTAGGAGAACAACTGGTCACAGACCCACGCTTCCTCTTTGTCACCAATGATTACCATGTCTTCCGAACCAGCATCTACGCCCAACAAATCGGCATGAAAGGTGATGGACTTGGATGTAACACAGCCAGTTATTACATCCCCAGTGCCTTCTTACGGGAATTAGTGGCCATTATCGTTCGCCTCAAATGGCTCTACGTGGCCCTCTACGCCCCATTCTTCCTACTTTTGTGGGTTGGGTATCATTAATAAACAGCCAAGAGGTTGGGTCTAGCGCCCCAACCTCTTTTATCATTTCCACCTATTTTCAAAATCTTCCATAACTTGAGATAGACTACGCCCGGGATCTATTTCTGCTTCTTTGTAAGCAGAAACCAGCATATCTTTCAGCTCCTGGGAGGTTAAGTGGTCAACCTGAATTCGTCTAGGTCCTTTATCCAAGGATAAATCAAATGGAACACTTTTCTTGATTGCCACTTGTTTCAGCAGCAGATTAATCAAGGTTGACATGGGCAGTCCTAGTTTTTGTAAGACTTGTTCGGCGGCAATTTTATCAGCTTCATCAACACGAACATTGATAGTTGCAGTTTTTCCCATAGGTTTACCTCCTTCTTTTGCTCTCATTGTACTACAAATGTATAGTAACTTCCATTACGAACTAGACAAATTGACTTGAAATACCTCAACTAAGTTAAGAATCAACTGGAAAACGAATCCCCATTGTCATTCTTCACAACTCATTTTCTCCGATTGTCAAATGCTTAATTTTTGGGATTTTTGCTATAATGGAAGACATGGATACTTTAATCAAAACAACCGCAAAAAATAGCGCTTTTCGCGCTTTTGTCATCGATGCGACTGAAACGGTGCGTGCTGCTCAAGAAGCCCATCAAACCATGGCCAGTTCCACAGTAGCTCTCGGTCGTGCCCTCATCTCCAATTTACTACTTGCCGCCAATCAAAAAGGCGATACCAAGATGACCCAAAAGATCATCGGGGATTCTTCTTTCGGCCACATTATCTCCGTTGCCGACAGCAAGGGGCATGTCAAAGGTTACATCCAAAATACCGGAGTAGACATCAAGAAAACCGCAACTGGAGAAGTCTTGGTGGGACCTTTCATGGGGAATGGTTACTTTATCGTCATCACAGACTACGGCATGGGCAATCCTTATACGTCCACAACTCCATTGATTAGTGGGGAAATCGGGGAAGATTTAGCCTACTACCTTACTGAGAGTGAACAAACACCATCAGCGGTCGGACTCAATGTCTTGTTGGACGAAAACGACAAGGTCAAGGTGGCTGGAGGCTTCATGCTTCAGGTTCTTCCTGGTGCCAAGGAGGCAGATATCGCTCGCTTTGAAAAGCGCATCCAAGAAATGCCTGCCATTTCGACTCTCTTGGAATCGGATGACCATATCGAAGCCTTGCTGGGGGCTATTTATGGGGAAGATGAATTTACCCGCCTGAGCGAAGAAAAGGTCACTTTCAACTGTGACTGTAGTCGGGAACGGTTCCTAAACGCCTTAGCTAGCCTTCCAAATCAGGACTTGCAAGAGATGGCAGACCAAGATCAGGGTGCAGAAATCACCTGTCAATTTTGCCAAAAAGAATATAAATTTACCGATAAAGATTTAGAGGAACTCATCAATGAAAAATCTGAATAAACCTTTCAATATTGGAAATGTCGAGATCCCCAATCGGACCATCCTAGCGCCAATGGCTGGGGTAACCAACTCGGCCTTTCGAACCATTGCCAAGGAACTTGGAGCTGGTCTCGTGGTCATGGAAATGGTCTCCGATAAAGGAATCCAATACAACAACGAAAAAACGCTCCACATGCTCCACATCGACGAGGGGGAAAACCCTGTGTCGATCCAGCTTTTCGGAAGCGACGCAGATAGTCTGTCACGCGCTGCCGAGTTCATCCAAGAAAACACTCGGACCGACATTGTGGATATCAACATGGGCTGTCCTGTGAACAAGGTTGTGAAAAACGAAGCCGGTGCCAAATGGCTCAAGGATCCAGACAAAATCTACCACATCCTTAAGACGGTTAAATCCCATCTAGATATCCCACTTACTGTTAAAATGCGGACGGGTTGGGCTGACCCAAGCCTAGCTGTTGAAAATGCCCTCGCAGCCGAAAGCGCTGGTGTAGATGCACTGGCTATGCACGGACGGACCCGGGAACAAATGTATACCGGAGTAGCCGATCTAGAAACCTTGCAGACAGTCGCTCAAGCCCTCACCAAAATCCCCTTCATCGCTAATGGAGACATCCGAACAGCTGAGGATGCCAAACAACGCCTGGAAGTGGTCGGTGCCGATGCCGTAATGGTCGGACGTGCCGCAATGGGGAACCCCTACATTTTCAATCAAATCAACCACTATCTGGAAACTGGAGAACTCCTCCCAGACCTTAGCTTCGAAGACAAGATGCGCATTGCCTACGAACACCTCCGTCGCTTGATCGACCTCAAAGGTGAGTACGTCGCTATCCGCGAATTCCGTGGCCTCGCTCCCCACTACCTCCGTGGTAGCTCTGGTGCAGCCAAACTACGCGGTGCCATCTCACGCGCAGAAAACCTAGCCGAAATCGAAGAACTCCTTCAATTACAGGGAGTTTAAGACTGCCTAAAACGTGATCAGCTTCAGAACCTAAAATATAGCGGCTGTGTGGTTTTTACAGCGGAACATATTAACGAATTAGAAATAGCCCTTAAAGATAAGTCACTAGCTCCTTTTCATAAGCGTATCCAAGCCGTGTATTTTAGAAGTCAGGATAAAACCTACTCAGAAATTAAACAATTACTCAAACTATCTCATGATATAGTTTGGCGATTGGTCACTAAATATGAATCAGATGGTTTATCAGCTCTAACAAAAGATAGGCGTGGAGGTCGACGTAACGCTTATCTATCTTTTGAAGAGGAAGCTGAATTTTTACAAAATGAATTGGAATCTGCTCATGCTGGAGAGATTGTGACTGCTAGTCATTTACATCAAGCTTATCAAAAGTAGCTTTCTACAATCTTTTAAAACGTCACAGACGGCGAAAGAGTACTCCTCATCCACAACATCCTAAATAATCCTGAACCCTGACAAGGGTTTAAGAAAATTTGAAACGTCTATAAGAAAAAACCATTCAACTGTGACAATGTCATTAAGTTAAGGATTTCGAAAGCTCCTAAATCGAGCTTTCGAAATCTTTTTTTGCTATACTTAGGCTCAAGGAGGTGGATAGAATGCCAAATCAAGTAAAGAAGCAACTACGAAATAG
>NZ_JADPMS010000047.1:0-12383 GCF_015686645.1 Streptococcus sp. NLN76
AGTGGATTCAGATTATGATACAGTCGTGGATAACCGTCCAGAAATCATCAAGACAGAAGATGGTAAGACATACAAACTTGTTCCAGCTGGTGATTACACAGTAGGTAAGGTTGATGATCAAGGTCACTTGACGACATCCGATGCGACAACTGGTAAGGTTGAAGAAGGTACGAAGACAGTCACTTATGTATACCGTGAGTTAGGTAAGTACATTCCATACATTCCTGAAAATGGAGATCCAAAAGATCCAGATGGCTATGATCCAACAAAACCAGGAACAGACAAACCACCAGTACCATACGATGAAACCCCAGAGGATCCAAGCAATAACCCACCATTGCCATACATTCCAGGATACGAACCAAAAGTACCAGGAACAAATGAGCCATTGAAACCAGTTGATCCAAACGATCCAACGAAGGGTTATGTTCCACCATCCATCACAGATCCTAACGATCCAGGTAAGGATACACCAGTACCATATGTACCGGTAACTCCAGATCCAACACCTGAAGTGAAGAAGGGTGAGGTTGTTGTTACCTACGTTGATACAGAAGGTAAGGAAATCAAGACTTCTGTGAAAGATGTTGAAAACGGTGAAGTGGATTCAGATTATGATACAGTCGTGGATAACCGTCCAGAAATCATCAAGACAGAAGATGGTAAGACATACAAACTTGTTCCAGCTGGTGATTACACAGTAGGTAAGGTTGATGATCAAGGTCACTTGACGACATCCGATGCGACAACTGGTAAGGTTGAAGAAGGTACGAAGACAGTCACTTATGTATACCGTGAGTTAGGTAAGTACATTCCATATATTCCTGAAAATGGAGATCCAAAAGATCCAAATGGCTATGATCCAACAAAACCAGGAACAGACAAACCACCAGTACCATACGATGAAACTCCAGAAGATCCAAGCAATAACCCACCATTGCCATACATTCCAGGATACGAACCAAAAGTACCAGGAACAGATGAGCCATTGAAACCAGTTGATCCAGAAGATCCAACCAAGGGTTATATTCCGCCATCCATCACAGATCCTAACGATCCAGGTAAGGATACACCAGTACCATACGTACCGGTAACTCCAGATCCAACACCTGAAGTGAAGAAGGGTGAAGTTGTTGTTCATTATGTGAATGAGAAGGGTGAAACCATCGCGAAAGATGTAGTGGATACACCAGAAAGCGATGTGGACACTCCTTATGACACAACAGACAACAAACCTCGGATTATTGAGAAGGATGGTAAACGTTACATCTTGGTACCAGGTAAAACTCAAGGTAACGAGACTGGTAAGGTTACAGAGGGATCAACTCATGTGACCTATGTGTACCGTGAATTGGGAAGCTATATTCCATTTATTCCAACTGAACCAGGTAAGGAAATTCCAAAAGTACCATACGATGAAACCCCAGAGGATCCAAGCAATAACCCACCATTACCATACATCCCAGGTTACACACCAAAAGATCCAGATGGTAACCCATTGAAACCAGTTGATCCAGAGGATCCAACGAAGGGTTATATTCCGCCTTCAATCGTAGATCCGAATGATCCTGCTAAGGATACACCGGTACCTTATGAGAAAGATCCGGATCCAACGCCGCAACCTGAGCCTAAGCCAGAACCACAACCTGAGCCTAAGCCAGAGCCACAACCTGAGCCTAAGCCAGAACCACAACCTGAGCTTAAGCCAGAGCCACAACCTGAGCCTAAGCCAGAGCCACAACCTGAGCCTAAGCCAGAACCACAACCTGAGCCTAAGCCAGAACCACAACCTGAGCCTAAACCTCAGCCACGCCCTGCTCAACCAACTTATGCAGAGCAACAACTTCCAGAGACTGGTGAAGATTCTTCTGCTGCCCTAACAGCATTAGGTATTGCCTCACTTCTTGGAGTGGTTGGTTTGAAAGCTAGAAAACGGCGTGAAGAAGATTAGTAATCATTGGAATCGCATTTGATTTCATGAACAACCAATCGATTTGATGAAAACCCTGCTTCCGATTGGAGGCAGGGTTTTTATTGTGACAGGAATCGTATTTTTCCTTTATTGCTCAAAATAAAATGCGGGGAGTAGTTGACTTTTAATAAAGAAAGCGTTATCATAGATGTGTAAGTTTTCCTTATTATTTCAAAAAAGAAAAAGAAAGGGGCGGGAGTGAAGAGTAGTTGTCAGATAAAAATGATGGGAACTCTTATCGATGTTCAGATAGAAGCAGATGAGCCAAGTCTCTGTCTGAAGGAGATTCGTCAACTATTAGAAACGTATACCTTGCGTTTTAGCGCAAATGATAAACAATCAGAACTAAATCAAGTGAATCAACAGGCTGGAATTGAAGCGATTCAAGTCCATCCGGATCTCTTTGAGCTGATTCAAATTGGTAAGAAGCATAGTTTAGCTGATCCTAGTAATTTGAATATTGCCATCGGTGGCTTGGTGCAAACCTGGAGAATTGGGTTTAATGACGCCAAGCTACCGACTGTTGATGAGATTCAAAATGCTTTACGATATTCAGACCCTCGGGCTATTCAACTGGATTCGACAGTTAAGGGTGTTTATCTTGAGGATCAAGGGATGAAGCTTGATTTAGGTGCCTTGGCCAAGGGCTATATTGCGGATAAGGTCATCGACTATGCTCGAAATCACCCAGGGATTCAAGCGATCTTGATCAATCTTGGAGGGAATGTTCGTGTCTGGGGGAGGAATGTAGCCCGACCGGATGGGAATTGGTTGATTGGAATTCAGGACCCCAAGCGGCCTAGAGGAGAGAATTTAGGACTGCTTTCAATTGATGGAGGGTCTGTAGTGACCTCGGGGATTTATGAGCGCTATTTGCAGATTGGAAACAAGCGCTACCATCATATTTTTGACCGGACCACAGGTTATCCAATTGAGACAAGTTTGGCGAGTTTAACCATAGTTGCACCGACATCCTTGGAGTGTGAGTTATGGACGACTCGTTTGTTCGGTTTACGTTTGGAAGTGGTTCTGTGGCAGATTGAACAGGAGCCTGGTATTGAAGGGATTCTCATTACGGATGACAATCGGATTATGTTATCGAGTGGCCTTGAAAAGACTTTTATTTGGCAGCGACCTTCGTGATGGGGAGAATGAAGCCTCTTCCCATTCAACGGGAAAACTTAAAAAGGTAGAAAAAATAGAAATGGAAAAGACTATGAAACTTATTGGAATTGTTGGAACAAATTCATCGAAATCTACAAACCGTCAGTTGCTTCAGTATATAGAGCGTCATTTTCAGGATAAGGCTGAGATTGAGTTAGTTGAAATTAGTGCTCTACCAGTTTTTAATAAACCGGCCAATAAAGAAGTACCAGAATCCGTCCTCGAAATTGCTCGTAAAATTGAGGAAGCAGAAGGGGTTATTATTGGAACACCGGAATATGATCATTCAATTCCTGCAGTGTTGATGAATGCCTTGGCTTGGTTATCTTATGGAATTTATCCACTTTTGAATAAGCCGGTGATGATTACGGGTGCTTCTTACGGAACTTTGGGTTCATCACGGGCCCAGTTACAATTGCGTCAAATTTTAAATGCTCCTGAGCTTAAGGCGAATGTCTTGCCAGATGAATTCTTACTGTCACACTCCCTTGAAGCTTTTGACTATGATGGGAACTTAAGGGATGCACGGATTATTCAAAAATTAGAGGCAATCTTCGATGATTTTCGTGTTTTTGTGAAAGTAACAAGTAAATTGTCAAATGCCCAAGAATTACTACGTCAAGAAGCTGAAAACTTTGACTGGGAAAACTTGTCATAAGAGAGGGAGAAAGAATGAAATTTGTAGGAATCGTTGGATCAAACGCAGAACAGTCATACAACCGCACATTGTTAGAATTTATTCGAAAACACTTTAAAACGCGGTTTGAGTTGGAGATTTTAGAAATCACAGACATTCCAATGTTCAACCAAGACGAAGACTGGGAAGCACATTTTCAATTACGTCTATTAAATAATAAAATTACACGCGCAGATGGTGTCATCATTGCGACACCAGAACACAACCATACCATTACAGCTGCCTTAAAGAGTGTCTTAGAATGGTTGTCGTACAAGGTTCATCCACTGGAAAGTAAACCAATCATGATTGTAGGGGCCTCCTACCATGATCAGGGAACTTCACGTGCCCAAACTCATTTGAGAAAAATTTTAGATGCTCCTGGCGTGAATGCCTATACCCTACCTGGAAATGAGTTCTTGCTTGGTAAAGCCAAGGAAGCATTTGATGAAAACGGAAATATCATCAGTGAAGGAACTGTTAACTTTTTGGAATCCTGTGTGGACAATTTCATTAAATATGTACAAGTGGTTTCAAAACTTCGGAAACCAAAACCAATTCTTCCAGAAGATTTGTACTGTAATAACCCAATTGCAACTACCATTACAGAAGTGGATCCAGATGATCCAGAATGGGTTGAAAAAGTGGCTGAAATTACGGGGGCTGTATCCGGTAATACCTATGTCCGCTTAGATCACGGTATTTTAACGGTTGATCAGATTAATATGTTCCTCAACTCAATGCCATTTGAATTGACCTATGCAGATGACAACAACCAGTTCTTGTACTACAACAATGCTCACCAAGATCCAAGTACCATGTTGGCCAAACGGGTGCCTGCCCAGTCTGGAAGTCGCTTGGGGACAGTGCATAATAGTCTACCCGCAAATCGGATGAAAAATGTTGAGTGGGTTGTTGGAACGTTGCGCAATGGAAACCAAGAATATGTTCGGACCCTTGTACCAAATCCTTCAGAACATATTATTAACACCCATAATTATCAGGCGATGTACTATCCAGATGGTTCTTATGCGGGTATTAATGAGATTGTCTTCAACTTTAAACCGTGGTTGGACTGGTATTTAGAAACAACAGGCCAATCCCTCGTCGGTGGATCTGTGAGACCGGCTGCTGCCGCAGCTGCAGATGCTACAAGCGGGGCTTCTGATGCACAAGGCGGTCCTGCATCCGCGGCACCTGCAGCAGATGCTTCATCAGGTGCTTCTGAACACGCTTGAGTCAATCCTCTATAGCCGAAAAACCCCCAAGCGCTAGCAAGGCTTGGGGGTTTTTGAGTATTCTATTGTTGCTCTTTCCAACGAAGGGCAAGTTTTCGGGACAAACTGGAGATTAGGAAGTTGATAATAAAATAAGTCAGCGCGACGAATGCATAGAGGGTAAACACTTGTTCGGGTTGGAAGTGGCGTCCCATCAAGATTTGGCTCTTACCAAAGAGTTCTTGAAGGGCAATGACCGAATAGAGGAAGGAAGTGTCCTTGATCACCGTCACGAACTGGGAAATAATCGCTGGCAACATTTTGCGAAAGGCCTGGGGGAAAATGATGAGTGTAAAAATCTGGTAACTGGTAAAGCCTTGAGAGAGGCCGGCCTCAGTTTGTCCCTGATCAATTGCATTGAGGCCGCCTCGGATGATTTCTGCCAGTGCTGCAGATGTAAAAATGGTAAAGGATAGAATCCCTGCAGGTAGGGATTTGACCTGAAAGACCAAAAAGATAATGAAAATCCACAGCAGGTTAGGGACATTTCTGACAAACTCAATATAGATACCCGCTAAGAGTTTGAGGAAACGATAGCTACTGTTACGCATCAGGGCCAGAATGGTCCCAAAGAAGGTAGATAACACAATCGCGGACGCAGAAATGAGCAGTGTGAGCCCTAAGCCCTGTAGAAGGAAACTGAGGTTGTAACTGGTAAAAAGTTCAGACATAGCCGTTCCTTTCTAAATTAAAGTGTGTAGGTCTGCTTATTGGCTTCTTCAATTCTTCTTCCCCAGCTAGCTAGTGGGAAGCAGAGGATGAAATAAAGAAGAGCAGCGCCGGCAAAGGCGGGGACATAGTTGGTGCTTTCAAAGGCCCAGGATTTAGCGACGAACATGATGTCTGCACCCGAAATAATAGCTACGGTTGCAGTGTTTTTAATTAAGTTTACCACTTGGTTGGTCAGTGGAGGAAGGATGGTTCGAATTGCCTGAGGAATAATGATTAACCGCATGCTCTCCCCATAACTAAAACCTTGGGAGAGGGCAGCTTCCATTTGCCCTTTAGGGACAGCCTCGATACCGGAACGGAATACTTCCGCAATATATGCCCCGTGGTAGAGGCCGACACAAAGAATGCCGGTCCAAAAGGCTGAAATCATGATTGTTCCCTGCGATACAATAGCTAGGCCATAAAAGACAAAGACAAAGTGAACTAGCAGTGGCGTGTTCTGGAAAAATTCCACAAAGACCCGAGAGCAAGATTGGGCGAATTTGTTTTGACTTGACGCCATGATTGCAAAAAGGATACCGAGAAGCATGGCTAAAGCAAGAGACCCGATAGACAAACCAAGGGTGTAGAGAAAGCCTTGGAAGAAACTAGCGGATTCCTGAAATAAGGCAGCCCATCTACTTAAAGCGAAGGGGCTGGTTGAAGTCGTTGCGTGTAACATATTTCCTCCTTAGTCTTCTGTAGGTTGAGCGGACTTCAGATTGTACGAATCCTGAATTTGTTTGAGTGTACCGTCTTGGGTCCATTTTTCAATGAGGTTATCAATGTAGTCAATCAATTCAGTATTCGTCTTTTTGCTGGCAATTCCGTATTCTTGTGTATTAAATCCTTGATCTAGGATTTGCGTTTGTTTGCTGGTGTAACCGGATAGAATGGATTTATCGACAGAAAAGGCGTCAATCCGTTGTGCGTAAAGGGAGATTGCCAATTCAGGGAAGGACCCCAGTTCTACAAAATTGAAAGAGAGTCCATTTTCTTTGGCAAAAGCCTGAAGATTTGCTTTAGTTGTTGAACCTTGGGAAACCCCAATAGTCTTACCATCTAATCCTTTTGGACTCTTGATACCGGATTTTTGGTTTACTAAAAATCCGATTTCATCGTAGTAGTAGGGCGTTGAGATCGCGTAAGATTCTTGTCTTTGCGGGGTAATCGTATACGTGGCGATGATGAGGTCAACTTGACCGTTATCCATCAACGGTTCCCGCGTATGGGATGTTACGGGGGTGTACTCGATTTTCACGCCTAATTCCTTGGCGATTTGTTGAGCGATATCGATTTCCATGCCATGGTATTGATTGTCTTTGGGGTCGAGGTAACCGAAATTGGGAACGTCTTGTTTAACACCAACACGCAAGACACCTGCATCTTTAATCTTTTGAACTTGGTCTGGGAGTTCGGTTGCAGCAACGCTTGTCGATAGGAAGAGGAGGCTTAAACAGAAACCTGCTAGAAATTTAAGGTATTTGGAAAGATTCATGGCTTCCTCCTAGTCTTCTTTTACGTTATCACTGGTATGGTTGATAATTTTGCTGAGAAATTGTTGAGCGCGTGGTTCTTGAGGGTTGTCGAAGAAGCCGTGAACATCAGTGGTATCGACCAAAATTTCTCCATCCGCCATGAAAATGATACGGTCCGCTACTTCACGAGCGAATCCCATTTCATGGGTCACAACGACCATATTGGTTCCGCTTCGGGCTAGCTTTTGCATGACGGTTAAGACATCGCCGATGGTTTCTGGGTCCAAGGCAGAAGTTGGTTCATCGAATAGAAGTAATTCAGGCTTCATGGCCAAGCCACGAGCGATGGCTACACGTTGTTTTTGTCCACCGGATAGCATACCAGGATAGGAATCTTTACGATCCCACATATTTACATAGGTTAGGTATTTTTCGGCTAAGGCCAAGGCTTCCTTTGGATCCATTCCTAGTACTTTGATTGGAGCTAGGGTGACATTTTCTAAAACCGTTTTGTGGGGGTAGAGGTTGAAGTGCTGGAAGACCATTCCAACTTCTTTTCGAAGTTGGACCAGTTCCTGGTTTGATGCATGGACCAGTTCGTGTCCGTTTACGACTAGACTTCCAGTTTCGATCGATTCTAAGGCGTTTATGGTTCGAATAAGGGTTGATTTGCCTGATCCGGAAGGTCCAAGGAGAACAACAACTTGGCCTTTTTCGATTTCTAGGTTGATGTTCCGAAGTGCATGGTAATCACCGTAGTACTTTTCGACGTTTTTAAATTGAATAAGCGGCATATTTTTCTCCTTTTTTGTCAGATAAACTATCATTTATTGTTGTATTTTACCAAAATTTTCAAAAACAAGCAACGAGCTATGTCAGAAGTTCTCACATAAACGATATTACCTAGGGGATACTGTTGCTTAACCAGCTGCAAACTGATAAATAGAATATTCGAACTTTAAGGGAGAGTTCTTGAGGATCGTCGATAACATCCTGTCCTAGGACTTCGTTAATACGCTTCCAAGATCAAATGTAACCGTTGTTAGTTTCGCCTTACTCTCACTTAGCATTGCCTGGACTTCACGAGTTAGTTTTTGGAGTTTTATGAGATTGAGTTTGAAGATCAGGGGAAGGGGTTACAAATACCTTGTTTATGAGATAGAGGTTCTTGAGTAAATCCTTTCTTTATGGGATAATAAGGGGAAATAAAATTTTGAAAGGATATCCATGAAAAAGAAAAATGGAAAATTCCCGTTTGAGACGCGTCAGCGTTTCTCAATACGGAAATTTAATGTAGGAGTTGTATCAGTAGCAATCGCTGCCTTTTTGGTGATGGGGACAGGTGTTTCTGCTGATGAAGTGGAAGAATCGACGGGGCTGGCAAGTTCAAATCTAGCTAAGGAACAGACGAATCCGGGGGAGTTGCGAGAACTTATTATATCAACAAATGAATCAGTTGTTGAATCGCCTGTCTTTGTAGAGTCTAAAACTTCAACACATACATCAAGCGAGCTTCCTGCTTCTTCTGAACCAGTAGTTAAGGCTGACGATGAAACGAAGCCTTTAACAGAAGAAAAGAAAGAAACAACTGAAAAAGTTGAAGAATCTGCTAAAGTTGAGGAAGTTAAGGAAGATTGGTCAGGGGAAAAAGCGACTAGTAATCAAAGAGAAGTTGAGATTCCTTATACGCTGACCTTTGTTAACCAGAACACGAACGAAGCAATCCGCTCCGTTGAAAAAGTTGCAACGGTATCAACAAGTGACCGGCCTGCAACTGTCTCTATCACTTTGGATCCAGCTCAAGTCCCAGAAGGTTATAAACTGGCTTCAAATGAAGTAGCCAGGTTAACCCAAGAAATTCGGGAACTCCAGCGAAACCAATTACTGTTTGCCTTGGTGCCGTCCGCTTCTAGAGAATCTGCCTTCCGTCGTACTGCCACTGTAGCGCGTGGAAGTGCCTTCCGGAATAACGGGACAATGGCGGATCAGTACGGTGTAACTCCACGTCCGCGTGCTGTGAATATTAATCATCCCAATATGATGTATCAAGCGGATCGATCGGTTGTAACGACCTCATACCCTAGTGGGACTACTTATTCGTTTAAGGAAAATTTGGATATGAGTATTCCCCGTCATATCAGGCCAACGGTTATCGTGACCTATCCTGATGGATCAAAAGATGAGCAGGTGGTTGATATTAGGGTACTGTTATACGACCCAGCTAAAACCTTTGTCGCAGATCGAAATAATCTGACAGAGTCTGAGAAACAGGCTATCGTGAATGCCATCAAAGCTGTTCCCAGAAATCAGGGGATCAATCCTACATCTGTATTTTCAGTTGCAAATAATGGGGATGTGACGGTTACCAACTATGATGGAACTACCTCGGTGATGGATAAAAGTAAGACTATTACCTTTAACCCGGACATCGTCTCTTTAAGCGACGAGACCATCGCCAAAGGCGCTTCTTTCCGAAAAACAATTGACTTTACGATAGCTGAAGGAAATCCAACTGTAACGGTCACAGGGCTGCCTAATGGATTAAGCTATAACAATAAAGTTGTCACAGGAAATCCTACAGCAGAGAAGGGCGACTATCCTGTAACGGTGACGGTCAGAGATGGTGCTGGTAGAGAATCTCAAAAATCATTCGTGATTCATGTTACCGATAAGGATCCTCTTAGGGATACAGTGAATCAAGATAACATCACTAAAGCTGATGATAATTATACAGACGCAAGTCAAGATAAGAAGGATGCCTATGATAAGGCAGTTGAAGATGCCAACAAGGTTATCCAAAATCCAAGCGCCAGCCAAACGGAGATTGATAATGCCAAACAAGCGGTTGAGGATGCTAAGAATGCGCTGGATGGAAAATCAAATATAAAAAATGGGGCAAAAGAGGCTATTGATCAAGCAGCAACTGATCAAAAAGCAGCCATTGATGCCCGTAATGAATTAACAAAGGAAGAAAAAGATGCTGCTAAATCTCAGATTGATTCTGAGGTGACCAATGCCAAAAATGCGGTCGATGCAGCTCAGGATAAAGCTAGTGTTGAATCCGCTAAAAGTACAGGTATCGACACTATTTCAGCTGTAAATCCCAAAGCTGACACTAAAAACGCGGCGAAACAAGCGATTGATGACGCAGCTCAAGTCAAGAAGTCTGAAATCGATACTCGTACAGACCTGACGGATGAGGAAAAAGAGTCAAGCAAAGCGATTGTTGATCAAGAGGTCGCAGATGCCAAGAAAGCCATTGATGCAGCAACAACCAATGATGCTGTAGAGTCTGCTAAGAATTCTGGGGTGAGTCTGATTGACTCTGCTAGAGTTGTTGGGGAAGCGAAGGAAACGGCTAAACGGGATCTATTTGACAAGGCTGATGAAAAATTGGCGGAGATCGATGAACGGAAAGATCTAACTGAGGAAGAGAAAACTCAAGCTCGATCACAGGTAAATTCTGAAGTAACGAAAGCTATAGAGGCCATTCATTCAGCTAAAAATGATGCTGCAGTCAATAATGCACGCCAAACAGGTATCGTTGCCATTGATGCCATAAATCCATCAGCTATGGCTAAAAATAAGGCTAAGCAAGCGATCGATGATGAGGTGGATCTTAAGAAAGCCTTGATTGATTCGCGTACGGATCTCACGGATGAAGAGAAAACAGTTGCTAAATCAGAGGTAGATACCAAGGCGAATGACGCAAAGAAAGCAATCGATGCTGCGACTACGAATGATGCGGTGACATCTGCTAAAGATACGGGGATTACAAGTATCAATACCGTAAATCCGACACCAGTAGCTAAGCCAGCAGCTAAGCAAGCCATCGATGATGCAGCAGCAGCGAAGAAAGCAGAGATCGACGGTCGTGATGACTTGACGAAGGAAGAGAAAGACGCAGCTAAGGCAAAAGTTGATGCAGAAGCTATCAAAGCAAAAGACGCAGTAGATGCGGCTAAAACAGATGCGGATGTAACAGCGGCGAAGGATTCAGGAGTTGATGCGATTAAAGCAGAAAATCCATCTCCAGTAGCTAAGCCAGCAGCTAAGCAAGCCATTGATGACGCAGCAGTAACGAAGAAAGCAGAGATCGACGGTCGTGATGACTTGACGAAGGAAGAGAAAGACGCAGCTAAGGCAAAGGTTGATGCAGAAGCAACCAAAGCAAAAGACGCAGTAGATGCGGCTAAAACAGATGCGGATGTAACGACGGCGAAGGATTCAGGAGTTGATGCGATTAAAGCAGAAAATCCAGATGCAGTAGCTAAGCCAGCAGCTAAGCAAGCCATCGATGACGCAGCAGCAGCGAAGAAAGCAGAGATCGACGGTCGTGATGACTTGACGAAGGAAGAGAAAGACGCAGCTAAGTCTGAGGTTGATGCAGAAGCAACCAAAGCAAAAGACGCGGTAGATGCGGCTAAAACAGATGCGGATGTAACAGCGGCGAAGGATTCAGGAGTTGATGCGATTAAAGCAGAAAATCCAGATGCAGTAGCTAAGCCAGCAGCCAAGCAAGCCATCGATGACGCAGCAGCAGCGAAGAAAGCAGAGATCGACGGCCGTGATGACTTGACGAAGGAAGAGAAAGACGCAGCTAAGGCAAAGGTTGATGCAGAAGCAACCAAAGCAAAAGATGCAGTAGATACAGCGAAGACAGATGCGGATGTAACAGCGGCGAAGGATTCAGGAGTTGATGCGATTAAAGCAGAAAATCCAGATGCAGTAGCTAAGCCAGCAGCTAAGCAAGCCATCGATGACGCAACAGCAGCGAAGAAAGCAGAAATCGACGGTCGTGATGACTTGACGAAGGAAGAGAAAGACGCAGCTAAGTCTGAGATTGATGCAGAAGCAACCAAAGCAAAAGATGCAGTAGATGCGGCTAAAACAGATGCGGATGTAACAGCGGCGAAGGATTCAGGAGTTGATGCGATTAAAGCAGAAAATCCATCTCCAGTAGCTAAGCCAGCAGCCAAGCAAGCCATCGATGACGCAGCAGCAGCGAAGAAAGCAGAGATCGACGGTCGTGATGACTTGACGAAGGAAGAGAAAGACGCAGCTAAGTCTGAGGTTGATGCAGAAGCAACCAAAGCAAAAGACGC
>NZ_JADPMS010000048.1:0-12063 GCF_015686645.1 Streptococcus sp. NLN76
CAGATTCGCTTACGGATTCTGAAATGGACTCAGAGACAGACTCGCTTACGGATTCCGAAATAGACTCAGACACTGACTCGCTCACTGATTCCGAAATAGACTCAGACACTGACTCACTTACGGATTCTGAAATAGACTCTGAGACAGATTCGCTTACGGATTCCGAAATAGACTCAGACACTGACTCACTTACGGATTCCATAATAGACTCAGACACTGATTCACTTACGGATTCTGAAATAGACTCGGAGACGGACTCACTTAACGATTCCATAATAGATTCTGAGACGGACTCACTTAACGATTCCATAATAGATTCTGAGACGGACTCACTCAAGGAATCCATAATGGACTCTGAGACAGACTCGATTACGGATTCCGAGATAGACTCAGAAACGGATTCACTTAACGATTCTGAGACAGATTCGGAGACAGACTCGCTTAACGATTCTGAAATGGACTCGGAGATAGACTCGCTTAACGATTCTGACACAGACTCGGAAATAGATTCACTTACGGATTCCGAAATGGACTCTGAGACAGACTCACTTATCGATTCCGAAATAGACTCAGAAACGGATTCACTTAACGATTCTGAAATAGACTCAGAGACAGACTCACTTATCGATTCCGAAATAGACTCAGACACTGATTCACTTACGGATTCCGACACAGACTCAGAGACAGATTCACTTACGGATTCTGAGACGGACTCAGAAACAGACTCACTTAACGATTCTGAGACTGATTCAGAGACAGACTCGCTTAACGATTCTGAAACGGACTCAGAGATAGACTCGCTTACGGATTCCGAAATGGACTCAGAGACAGATTCGCTTAACGATTCGGAGACGGACTCAGAAACAGACTCACTTAACGATTCTGAGACTGATTCAGAGACGGACTCGATTACGGATTCCGAAATAGACTCTGAGACGGACTCACTCACCGATTCCATAATAGATTCGGAGACGGACTCACTTAACGATTCCATAATAGATTCGGAGACGGACTCACTTAACGATTCCATAATAGACTCGGAGACGGACTCACTCACCGATTCCATAACAGACTCAGAGACAGACTCACTTACGGATTCCGAAATAGACTCAGAAACGGATTCACTTACGGATTCAGAGACGGACTCACTTAACGATTCCATAATAGATTCGGAGACGGACTCACTCACCGATTCCATAATGGACTCAGACACGGACTCACTTAACGATTCCATAATAGACTCGGAGACGGACTCGCTTACGGATTCCATAATGGACTCGGAGACGGACTCACTTAACGATTCTATAATAGATTCTGAGACGGACTCACTTAACGATTCCATAATAGATTCTGAGACGGACTCGCTTACCGATTCCATAATGGATTCTGAGACGGACTCACTCACCGATTCCATAGTAGACTCTGAGACAGACTCGCTCACTGATTCCATAATAGACTCGGAGACGGACTCACTTACCGATTCCATAATAGACTCGGAGACGGACTCACTCACCGATTCCATAATAGACTCGGAGACGGACTCGCTTACCGATTCCATAATAGACTCGGAGACGGACTCACTCACCGATTCCATAGTAGACTCTGAGACAGACTCGCTCACTGATTCCATAATAGACTCGGAGACGGACTCACTTAACGATTCCATAATAGACTCGGAGACGGACTCACTCACCGATTCCATAATGGACTCGGAGACGGACTCGCTTAACGATTCCATAATGGATTCTGAGACGGACTCGCTTACCGATTCCATAATGGATTCTGAGACGGACTCACTCACCGATTCCATAGTAGACTCTGAGACAGACTCGCTTACCGATTCCATAATAGACTCTGAGACGGACTCACTCACCGATTCCATAGTAGACTCTGAGACAGACTCGCTCACTGATTCCATAATAGACTCGGAGACGGACTCGCTTACCGATTCCATAATGGATTCTGAGACGGACTCGCTTACCGATTCCATAATGGATTCTGAGACGGACTCACTCACCGATTCCATAGTAGACTCAGAGACAGACTCACTCACTGATTCCATAATAGACTCGGAGACGGACTCACTTAACGATTCCATAATAGACTCAGAGACAGACTCACTCACTGATTCCATCACGGATTCTGAAATAGAATAGGAAACAGACTCACTTAGAGAGTGAGAATGGGACTCTGAAATGGACTCACTAATAGAGTTTGACAAAGATTCACTCGTAGAATTCGACAAGGATTCACTCTCAGAGTTAGAGAGAGACTCACTAATGGATCTTGACTCTGATTCTGAAATACTATTGGATTGTGACTCTGAGATGCTCTGTGATTCTGAATTGGATATCGATTCAGAAGATGATCGACTCTCGGATTCACTGGTAGATTCGCTCAGAGACTCCGAAGTCGTATCCGATTCTGTTCGTTTCTCAATCTCAACATCGTAGTTCTGACCTTCACCCGTACTACTCAAGGTTCGTTTTATTTCCGTCCCAACATCTTGAGATACATGATAAACAGATCCATCCGTGGTCGTAATAGTTGTTGATCCGGTTAAATTTTCAAAGTTATAGTCACCTTGCAAAAAGGTCTTAGAGCTGGATGAAAACTCATCTTTCGTAATCACATAGTCCGGCCAATTTTCGGTAACGACCGTTGTAGGATCTGTATTGATAGCTGTCCCAGCTTCTCCTGCAAAACTATCTACTTTCAGCTGAACACGGCCACCGTCCGTGACATCATAATAGGTAACAGTTGCTGTTTGAGGACCATACTCAATGATGAGGTCTTGACCCTCAATCACTGTTGTCGTTTCAGTGCTAACACCATCTGTTCCCTTACTGCTATCCACAGTTTTCGTCACATTACCAGCTTGGTCTGTGTGATAGATATAATAAGTCGTTGTTTTGCTGCTAACAACTGAGTCTTTTCCTTGCTGTACAATACGAGCTGTATCAGCAGGAATATCTGGGTTATAACGATAAATAATATTATAGTCTTGGACTGTGGTTTGAGTTTCAACCTCTTCCCCCGTCCGATCTACTGCTTCAATGGTTATCCGTTGAGATTGATAAGGATTGAAGCCGTCGTTTAAGTTATTCAGTGCAACTCCAGACTGGGTTCCAGCTCCATCTCCACTGATACTTGTGTCTGTAAAGGTTGTATCAATCGTAAATGGATTTCTGCTTCCACTGAAGTCCTTATATTGCATACTAAACTCGGAGACTCCATACCACACATTTAAAGGAGTCCCTTGCGTATCAGAACCATTTTGCCACTTAGAAATCCGATAATTTCCATTCCCTTTGAAGGTTCCATCTCCACTAAAGAAGACCAAAGCCCCACTTGGAAGTCTTTGACTATTTGGGTGTCCCACATTTGGACGAGTCTTTTCAAGGTTCAGGTATTTTACATTGTCGAAATTAAAGGCTGATCCGCTATTTCCACCTAAAGGAACCGAAATCAATTCTGCATAATAGTCTGTGTTGTCTGTTTGCAAATCAACAACAGAGTTTTCACCTGCATAAAATTCTGTATAGCCATTCGCTGTTCCGTTCAGATTGATGACGTCATCGTAGTTAACCTTATGATTCGTTAATTTAACCTTAAGAGTCCCATTTTTTTCAACCCGAAGGGAACTGCGATCGTTAAGACCAATGTAATTTCCAAAAGCATAGCTACCAAATTCCTTGCCATCAGACTGGAGATCCATCACAGCTTGACTCTTGACATGAAGGTTAGCATCATCTCCCATATCAATGGCAGCACCATTTCCAAAGTTCTGGAAGGTCACCTGAGCACCATCATTGGCAATAAAGTTTGACTGGTCTCCCATATAGACTCCAGCCCGACCATAGAAATTAAAGGTGGCATTTTCACCAATGGAAATTGTGTTTTGCCCCGTATTTCCTTTCGTACTCTCGATATTTGTAGAAGTACTAGGATTATTGACTTGTTGTCCCAGGACAATCCCAACACCCTGTCCAACCTTCAAGTCCAATTGAGAATAAGCCCCTGTGATAACAGAACCAGCGACCTTCTGATTTGGCTGACCAGCACGAATAGCTGTGTTGTAGTTTTCAACATTGGAAGATTTTTGCGTACTTACTAAATCTGTAGCATCCCCATTTTTAAGGGTGATCATCACCTTACTATAGTTCCCAAGTTCGACAGAACCACCCGCTATCACACGGATTCCATCACCATCAGCAGCCCGGTTCATGTTCAAGACACTACCCGCTGTTGTCACCACTTTCGCTGCCATGTTGATATTAGCCCCACGGTTAGTTGCAGTGGTCTTCACAACAGAGTTTGTATTTGTTACTGTACCATCAATTGTGATGGTGACATTCCCAGTTGACCTATTCCCGCTACCATCGTACATGATTCCTGAAATGGTCGAATCCTTATAGGTAATGTTCCCGTCACCCGTTACAACAAAAGGACCTGATGTATTACTGGTATTCAAAGTTACATTATCGAGGGTCATGTCAACGGTTGACGAATTAATGGTGTAATTTCCTAAATTTAAGCTATTCCCATTCCCTTTAATGACAACCGTATTTCCTGTATAAACAGCATTGGAAGTAGCCGTTAAACTAGAGCCTAAATTGATTTCCGTAATCGAGCTATCTTGTAAGGCGCTTGCAAACTCATCCCAAGAATTTACGGTACGACTAGTCGCGGTCGTGCTAAGGGTATTGGCACGTAGAATACGAATCTGGTCACCAGTTACCTGAGTACGTCCAGTATTCCTTGTCCGACCCTCTTTTAAGAGCTCTGTTGCTAAAGCCTGGGTACTATTCGAAATAGAAGCTATTGTGGTTTGGATGTCCGCAAGACTGACTGTTCCTTGAGCTAGTAGAGCTTTTCCTGCTACAATGTCTGCTCGACTAGCCACTAAAGCCGCGGCTAAATCTGCACTTGATTGCCTACTGGTTCTCTCCTCTACACCCTCAACAAAATTTTCTGCAGTAGTTGTAACCGTCTCAAGACGCTTCAAAGCTTGGGATTTAGCGTCCTCGTCCGCTTGCTTCGTCACCTGCTCTGTAGAGAATTCACTCGTCAAGGATTCCGAGCGACTTACAGATTCCGAGAGGGAAAGTGACTGCGAAGTAGAAACCGATTCCTGACTCAGGGATTCAGACAAGGATTCTGAACTTGAAAGAGACTGGCTTACGGATACGGATAAAGATTCAGAAGCTGAAATAGATTCAGAAACAGAAAGGGATTGACTCTCAGAAAGTGAAAGAGATTGAGAGATCTCAAGTGATAGCGACTGTTCGGTAGACAATGCCTCTTCACTAGCTCTTTGATGATCTACGGTGGAAGTACTTGTTTCAATGGAAACAGATTGAGATTCTACCTCCTGACTTTGCGGGAGAGAAATCTCATCTTGATCAACCATAACTGTTGTAGCCAACTCAGAAGAAAGAACGGTTTCTTCCGCAAATGCTTGATCAGTCCCTAAGGCTGCACCCCCTAATAAAGCAGCAATGGCACCAGCCCCTTTTAAAACAGTTTCTGGGGAGATAGGGCTACGAGTAAAATCATCATCTGTCTTTGTTTTTCGAAGTACCGGTGTCACCTTAGAACCAAGGCGAATGGCACCTACTTTTGACATAATTGTCCGAACCCAATGCTTACCAGATTTATGCATTCTTACACGAGTATGGCGATAGGATTCTTCATATTTTACATCTTTGTTCTTCACTCAAATACATCCTTTCGGAAAAATTAATAGTTACCATTTTATAACAGTGATTCCTCAAATTCAAGTGCCCACCCCTATGAAAACGTTTTTTCGACGGGTGTACCTCTATTTTTAGGAATAAAAGAAAGCGGTACAAACGACCGCTTCTTTCCTATTTTACATTAGACTGCCTACGAAACAGTGACAGAACTCGAGATTCATCGGAGTTATACTCTTTTAGTTTATCTTTTATTACTGTGTTAGCTCGTCTTGCCGTACTTATTTGAAACTTTCTTCGAAAGTGTCTCAGCAAGCTCAAAATCTCTGGGAGAGATTTTGAGCTGTCTACGCCTTGCTACCTTGGACTAAAAGACTATATCACTTGAAAATAGACTGAGTTGCCAGAAACTTCAGTGTGGTTTTGCGATATTTTCTGCTGAGAAATTGCATCCAATACATTCGTTCCGCAGGAAGAGGCTGGGATAAACGTCTCAACCTTCCTATTTTAGTTAGTGGAATAACTTTTACACAGTACTTGATTCGGTCAAACAGCAAAAAGGCTGTTTGAGGTGCAGATAGGAGAGCGAAACCAATAACAATTGTTCGCTTTTATTGAACCGTAGAAATAATCGCTTTTTCTTCTTATTCTACAGTAACAGATTTCGCTAAATTTCTTGGTTTATCGACGTCTAAACCGCGGTGAAGAGTCGCATAATAAGCGATCAATTGGGTTGGGATAACCATGGCAATCGTAGAGAGATATGGGTGAACTTGGTTAACAAGGATATCGTCATCTTCACGCGCCACACCTTCTTCAACAATGGTCAAGACATTAGCTCCACGGGCTTGCACTTCGGCAATATTTCCACGGGTATGAGCAGCCACTTTCTCATTGGCAGAAAGCAAGGCAATGACAGGAACACCATCTTCAATCAAGGAAATAGTTCCGTGTTTCAACTCACCTGCCGCAAATCCTTCTGTCTGAATGTAAGACACTTCCTTCAATTTCAAACTCGCTTCCATAGCCACATAGTAATCCTGGCCACGGCCGATATAGAAGGCATTGCGGGTTGTTTCCAAAAGACTCCGAACCTTACTATCAATCAAATCTTTTTCAGAAAGGCTAGCCTCAATGGATTGCGCAACGATAGACAACTCATGCACCAAGTCGAAGGCCTCTGCCTTCGCATTTCCATTGGCTTCGCCAACTGCTTTGGCTAAAAAGGCAAGGGCTGCGATCTGCGCAGTGTAGGCTTTGGTAGAAGCAACCGCAATTTCTGGCCCCGCATGGAGAAGGAGAGTATGCGTCGCTTCACGGGATAGGGTAGAACCAGGTACGTTGGTCACCGTCAAGCTTGGAATTCCCATTTCATTGGCTTTGACCAAAACCTGGCGACTATCTGCAGTTTCCCCTGATTGGGTTAGGAAGATAAAGAGTGGTTTCTGGCTCAAAAGAGGCATTTCATAACCCCACTCAGAGGCAATTCCCAATTCCACAGGCGTATCTGTCAGCTCTTCCAACATCTTCTTAGACGCAAAGCCGGCATTATAAGAAGTACCCGCAGCAATGATGTAAAGACGGTCTGCTTCTTGCACGGCTTGCACGATAGCTGGATCAACCTTCATCTTGCCATCCGCATCCGCATAAGTGGAGATGAGTTTACGCATCACGGTTGGCTGCTCATCGATTTCTTTCAACATATAGTAAGGGTAGGTGCCTTTACCAATATCGGACAAGTCCAACTCCGCAGTATAGCTGTCACGCTCTACCGGATTGCCTGCATAATCCGTGATAGTGACTTGGTCTTTCTCCACAACAACCAATTCTTTGTCATGAATTTCTTTAAACTCACTGGTTTCACGAATCATAGCCATGGCATCTGAGCCAACCATATTATAACCATCGCCCAAACCAATCAAGAGTGGAGATTTATTCTTAGCAACGTAAAGAGTTTCTGGATTCTCTGTGTCCATCAAGGCAAAGGCGTAAGAACCTTCAATAATATTGAGAGCTTTTTTGAAGGCTTCCAAAACGCTCAAACCTTCAGTATCCACAAAGTGACCAACAAGGTGTACGGCGATTTCTGTATCCGTCTGACCTTGGAAATGGTGGCCAGCCAAATACTGATCGCGAATCTCGGCATAGTTCTCAATCACCCCATTGTGAACCATGACCAAACGACCAGATTCTGATTGGTGTGGATGGGCATTAAGCTCACTAGGTTTTCCGTGAGTCGCCCATCGAGTATGACCAATCCCAGCAAAACCTTCTAAGTTTTCACCAACCTTGGCTTCCAAATCCGCAATCCGACCATTGGATTTCACCAAACGACCAGATTGAGAACCATTTGAAACATAGACACCAGCTGAATCATAACCACGGTACTCAAGCTTTTCTAATCCTTGTAAAAGAATATCTGTTGCATTGGGATTTCCCACAACACCAACAATTCCACACATAATTGTATTCCTCCAAAATTGGTATAGTCTAATTCGACTTTTGTGAATTAACTGACAAGATTATAGTTTTTTCATCTCTCTTTGTCAAGGAGCAAGGATTGGTATAGGTGCAAGAACAAATAAATATACGAAAACAAGGCAAAATTTCTCTCCATTTTGTAAATATGTAACAGGTGAGTCAAGTGCTCTGGTTTATTTTGCGCGTGCATAGATAGTAACTGATGTTTTTCTATCCCGCCTTCGCTACTTGCTAAACTTAAATCAGAAAAAAAGAGTAGCATGAAGTAATATCTCAATCCTTCATGCTACTCTAATATTTTTATTTGAAAATAACACAGTAAAAAAGCGCAAAAAAACACTATCTGTGTTATACTTAAGATGAACATATTTAAAGATGTCTTAAGGGTGTTGCCGCATCCCTAATGCTTTTACTGCTTCATAAGTTTGACGTGTTTCCAAAAGTTTGTAGACAATTCTTAGTATCTTATGAGCACAAGCAATAACAGCCTTCATCTTACTTCCTCTTTGGGAAACTCGATTGTATAAAGATGAGAAAGCTGGATCTTTGGAGTGACCTGCTATCATACCCGAGATCGTTAAGGCATGTTTTAAGTATTTATTTCCTTGCGTTATTCGCGAGGATTTTTTAATACCAGCACTTTCATACGAACCTGGACATAGACCAGCCCATGAGGCTAGATGTCCATCTGTTGGAAATGCCTCTACATCAGGACCAATTTCCGCTAAAATAACAGCAGCTGCGTTTTCGCTTACCCCAGGTACAGTCATTAATAATTGATATTCTTCGGGGAAGTGTTTATTTATATAGGATTTAATATGCTTATCCAAATCCTCAATGAGACTCTGTATCATGCGATATTGTATTAGACTTTGTGACATGAGAAAACAGTCCTCGCTGGAGAGCTTTCCATTCATGGCTTCAACCAAGTCTATTGCTTGAGCTTTTTGTTAACAAAATTTCATAATAAAGTGTTCGGCTGAATAACTAGAGGTATATCATTTTAATCCTATCAAGCCAAATACTCATATCTCTTTTAATAGCCATGAAAAACTAGTACACCTCACAAAGCAATAATATACTAGTCACTAACTAGTTTTCGAGACATCACTACAACAAGAATTGTAATCACTAAATATAAAGCCCATGTCCACTGCATATTGGCTAAACTAACAATGGAGAACACAGTAGAACCGAGTGGCATTGCAAGCATGAATAATAGAGATAGGAAACTCCCACTACGAGCCAAAACATCACTAGGTAAAGAAGCCATCAACAAACTATTTAACTTTGGATTTATTTTCCCACCTAGATAAGCTATAAATGCCAAACTAGCTAGTGAAAGAATCTGCGAACCACCAAGACTATTGTTAATCGCAATCACCAAAATTGCAAGAGAATCCAAATAGATAATGGATACCAAACGTAATTTTGCAAAATAATCATGAGGAGTCAAAGCACCAATCATACTAAAGATGACCATAATCATTTGAATAGTAAGAATCGATTGACTAAAGCTCAGTTCGAAAAGCGGGCGAGTTAAAAAATAAATGTTATAAATGGATGTCAAAGCTGAACCCAGTCCATTTAACAATAAAATAACCACCAGCATCAATCCAAAATAGTCTGTTTCCGACTTCTGGAAAACCTCTCTTAAACCTATATAAACCTCTTTAAATTGAACAATAACTGTTTTTTTCTCGCTTTGAGTAATAGGATCATGAGTCAAAAATTGACGATATTTAAAAAGAACAAGTGTTGAAGCTAAAAATAAAATTGCATTTAAACCAGCAACCAACATAAAATTGTCGTTTGAGAAAGCTAATAAATAGACTCCTAGAGCCTGACCAACTAGATTACAAATGTAAGAAAGGAATTGATTAATCGAATGAGCCTCCATCAAATCCTCTTCCGCTACAGTATGCTGAAAAATCGGCAATTCCAAACCGCCCCGATAATCTCCAATAATATCTGAAAAGATATTAAACAGACAAATAATGGAGAAAGATAACCAAGTCGCACTCTGAGTCAAAAAAGCTACACCTACAAATAAAAGAGCTTGAACAAAGCCCAAATACACAAAAAACTTGGTTTTTTCTCTCGTCTCATCCGCTTTTATTCCAACAAAAAATGTTACTAAAACTGGAATCAAAACAATGATATTTGCTATTGCAACTGCTAGCTCACTCTCACTCACTGTTGCTGCAAATGCAATGAAAACAAGGTTATACATTGCCGTTCCAAGTCTATTAAAAAAAGTTGAATAAGCTAAGGCAGCAAACGATCTATTTCTACGCAAAAGTTTCATGAATCAATTCCTCCAAAAACTCCTTTTCAATGAAACGATTTATCTCACCCGTATAATTTTCGACGGACTCCTTTAAATCTAAATGAAATAACTGATACATGGAAGACATAGATAGTTCTTCTACTATCGTAATTTCTTTTATAAACTGCTCATTGAATTAAATTCATTATAACCTAGTAATTAAGTAAAATAATCTATTTGAAAATATGAAATAAAACTTCAAACTACTTTCATATTTTCAAGTATCCACTCTACAGATCTGGCTATAATACTATTTAAATTTGAGCTAGTCCTCATTCTATATTACAATATTCCAAACAATTCAAAAGAAGGATAAAATCATGAAAAAATCGTTAAAACTATGTACTTACTAAACTTTTATTTGTCTTCTGTATCTTCATCTTTTCTTAATATAAGTTCCATATGTACTAGCCTATCAGTCAAATATTCTGATAACGGAATACAACCAAAGTCCCTTACTTTCCGTATGTATAACTCTACCTCGTATCGAGTGACTTTTTTATCCAGTAGATAGGATTTGGCACAGATTAAAAAATCTAATACAATCTTTTCAAATACATCGGTTAGAGCAAGCAATGATTTTAATTGATCAACAAAGAACTCAATATGAGTTCCTTGTTCACGTTCAATTAATTCTGATATAAGATTTATATATAGGCGTTTCAATCCAATCTGAAAATTGGTCAGGGAGAGGTAAAGTTTCGATTTTTTTACCAATTCTTTACCTAAGAATAGTAAATCCATATCTGTTAGCAGTGACATCGCATTACCAAAAAGGTGAAGCTCGTAAGCTGTCCATTGTTCTATATCAAATAGATATCTTGTCAACAAACTCCTATCTTCCTCAGAAAATTCATACCCCGGTTCAAAAATGGAGATTCCTGATTTTATTATAAAACTATTAAGCCTATCATATAAACGATCACTTTCCTCATGTAATTTGAGGAGATTTTTTAATCCATCAAGATCCCTCTCCATTGTCAATTGTGAAATTTGTGCTATTAGCCTGTCAGTTTCTAGCGGTTGATAATCCCTTAAAGCAAGGGCAAACTCTGAGAATGACATATTGATACCTTCTATGGCATATAATAGTTTATCTGCTGTCAGCATACTTTGACCCGCCTCAAATTTTGAAAGTTGTGACACTGAAAAATGATTCCGAACAACATCTTTTTGCTTAACTCTACGAGCAAGGCGCATCTCTTTGTAAAACTCACCTAATTCAACTGTTCTATCTCTCTCCATACCAGAAACACCTTTCCAAACTTTCAGTTCATTATTAAGACAATTATAAACCATAAAATAAAAAGGAAGCAACTTCAATTTGAAGTTACTCCTTTTTTATTTTAAAAGGATGCGGGAACACATAAATATCCTGAAACGAGGCTGCCTTTCTCTAATATTTTTTGTAAATATGTAACAGGTGAGTCTGGATTTCAGTCAATATCTTGGACAGTTTTTGATAGAATTTTGTGCGTTCTAGGCGCCCCGTGGTTGCCTGGCCTCCTTTTTCTAGTTAGTATCTTTCAGAAACTAACTAGAAAAAAGAGGGTAAAT
>NZ_JADPMS010000049.1:0-11744 GCF_015686645.1 Streptococcus sp. NLN76
GGTCGGTGTATCGATAATGGCCCATTAGAAGGTTGGCAAGGACAAATAAAGGAAATGCGAGAGGTGCTGTATCCCAATGTAGCTACTTTCGAAGAGATGAAGGAAGCGTATGAAAAAACAATTGATTGCTACCATCATCATGATCCACAGGAAAGATTTGAAGGAAAGACACCTGCACAAGTAAGAGCTGAGGCAAAGGCGAATCCCCAACAAGTAACCCAGTATCCAATTAAGCAAGCTAAAAAATACATTGATTTTTGGAAAAATATTGCCAATAAGAAAAACCAGACCACCTAAATTTAAGGCAGTCTGGTATCAAACATTTTATTTATTTCAACTGTCTACTTGACACGGTACGTATCAAAACCAAGGATTTTTTGTTAGAATGCTCGACGGCGGGGGTTGATGCGAGCATTTTTGATGTTGTAGGTACGGACCAGCCACCAACGGAGGGCGAAAGCCGCAGCTCCGATGAGGACAAGAACCATGCTTGGAAGTGGTGGGTTGATACCGGCTAAGACGCTCTCTGAAAGGGTAATGAGACCAATCCAGGCGAGGAGGATGAGTCCGACAAAAAGGAAACCTCGACGGACATTTGGACGTTCCCCTTCATATTGTGGTTCGTAGTAGCGATAGATGAAGTGGTAGAGGGCATAGAAAACGGCACCACCACCGGTAGTCATACTGATGAGGGTGAGAAGACCGTAGCTGGTACTTTCAGGTACGAATTGGTTGATGAGCCCAATCCCAATTCCGACAAAAGCGAGCAGGAAGAGGGTGGATTCCAGCCACATAAGCCAAGGATTGTCATTGGTTTCAGCTTGTTCTTCTGCTTGGGGATTTGGTCCTTCCAGTTGACTACGAACCCATTGGGTTGGTGTTCCGTAGAGGGCACGTGCGGTGAAGCCTCGTTCTTGTTTCTCTACAATATCTGGCAAAATAGTCTCTAGCATTGCTTCGATTTCTTCAGGGGATTTTCCCGCCTGTTCCAAGAGCTTTTGCACGGTCCGGATATACTGCTGATTCTTTTTGGTTAGATTTTCAAACGACATAAAATTCCTTTCTCTTAGAACAATTTTTTATGAATCAAATAAAGCGTCATGGAAAGACTCATGGCAAAGGCAATGGCAATAATAATCCAAAAGGCGTGAGGCTCCCCGTTTAGCGGCATGTCATTGTTCTTAAAGTTCATTCCATAAGCCGAGAAAATCATGGTTGGAATGGACATGACAATGGTGACCAAGGCCAGGGTTTTCATAATATTGTTCTGGTTGTTGGAAATGATGGAGGCGAAGGTGTCCGTCATGCTCCGTAAAATGTTTCCGTAGATATCCGCCATCTCGATGGCCTGTTGGGTCTCAATGAGTGTATCTTCCAATAAATCTTCATCTTCTAGGTATTTTTTGATGGAAGAAGAGGAAGAGGTTAATTTGCGAACCACGCGCTCATTGGTCTTCAAGGAAGCTTTAAAGTAGACGATGGTTTTTTCCAATTCCATGAGCTCAATCAGTTCCTCGTTACGGGGTGCTTCCAAAAGGACGGTTTCAATTTGATCGGATTTGCGGTCAATCGAACGCAAGGCGGTCAAGTAAAGTTCCGCATTGCGGTAGAGGATTTGGAAAACGAAGCGGGAGCGCATAAAGGTATAAAAGTTCCGCAAGCGCCGCTGAACAAAAACATCCAAAAGCGGTAAGTTTTCTTTACAAGTGGTGATAATCACCTCATCGGTTAGAATGATCCCCAAGGGGATGGTTACGTAATAAATCTTGTTGTTCCGCTCTTCAGTAATGGGGACGTCGACGATAATCAGGGTGTAGTCATCTTCAATAGTCACCCGCGACATCTCCTCCAAGTCAAGGGGAGCCCGGAGGTCTGCAATGTCAATGTCGAACTCATTGGCCACTTCAATGGTCTCGCTTTGGCTGGGGTTGATCAGGTTTATCCAAGAGCCCGACTCCATGTGGTCGATTTCCTTGAATTGAGTAGTTGTGGATAAAAATACCTGTCTCATGGTCCCCTCCTTCTTTTTTCATTCCTTTCCATTATATCTTAAATAGGCTCAAAATCAAGCTTTTTCTCCCCAAGAACCAGTGCTCAGACTTGATTTTAACCCCTGTTTTTAAGGCATTTTTGGTATAATGGAGGAATAGAAAAAGAGAGGATTGTATGCAGGATAAAATTGTTATTCATGGCGCACGCGCCCATAATTTAAAAAATATCGATGTGACTATCCCCCGTGACAAGCTGGTCGTTGTTACCGGTTTATCTGGTTCAGGGAAGTCTAGCCTAGCCTTCGATACCCTTTATGCGGAAGGACAACGTCGTTATGTCGAATCTTTATCTGCTTATGCCCGTCAGTTCTTGGGCAATATGGATAAACCGGATGTCGATTCCATTGATGGTCTTAGTCCCGCAATTTCCATTGACCAGAAGACAACCAGTAAGAACCCCCGTTCGACTGTAGGGACCATTACCGAAATTAATGACTACCTTCGCTTGCTTTTCGCTCGTGTTGGGACACCATACTGTATCAATGGCCACGGAGCCATTGAGGCCTCCTCTGTGGAGCAGATTGTGGACCAAGTCTTAGAATTACCTGAAGGTCAACGGCTTCAGGTCTTGTCGCCTGTTCTTCGTAAGAAGAAGGGGCAACATAAGAATCTTCTGGCCAAGATTCAAAAAGATGGCTATGTCCGGGTTCGTGTAGATGGCGAAATCTATGATGTTACTGAGGTTCCTGAACTTTCTAAGAGTAAGAAACATGATATCGAAATTGTGGTTGACCGGATTGTCCTTCGTGATGGAATCCGGTCCCGATTGTTTGATTCTGTCGAAGCTGCTTTGCGTCTTTCCGAAGGTTACCTGATGATTGATACCATGGATGGCAAGGAGTTGCTCTTCTCCGAGCACTATGCCTGTGCGGTTTGTGGTTTTACGGTTCCTGAATTAGAGCCGCGGCTCTTCTCCTTCAATGCTCCTTTTGGATCTTGCTCGGTTTGTGATGGTTTGGGGATGAAATTGGAAGTTGATTTGGACTTGGTGGTGCCAGATGGAAGTAAGAGTCTGCGCGAGGGAGCGCTTGCTCCTTGGAATCCGATTTCCTCCAATTACTATCCGCAGATGTTGGAACAGGCCATGAATGACTTTGGGGTTGATATGGATACTCCGTTTGATGATCTGTCCCAAGAGGACAAGGATTTGATTTTCTTTGGTTCTGGTGGACGGGAATTCCACTTCCATTATGAAAATGAGTTTGGTGGTGTGCGTGATATTGATATTCCCTTTGAGGGTGTGGCCAATAACATTAGCCGCCGCTACCGGGAAACCAGCAGTGATTACACCCGGAATGTTATGCGGACCTATATGAATGAGCTGACCTGTGGAACCTGTAAGGGCTATCGTCTAAACCCACCCGCCCTTTCTGTTCGTGTGGGCGGTGAAGAAGGTCTTAATATTGGCCAGGTATCAGACTTGTCTGTCGCGGACCATCTAGCCTATGTTGATAGCCTAGCCTTGACAGAGACAGAGGCCACCATTGCGAAACCGATTATTAAAGAAATTCATGATCGCTTGTCCTTCCTCAACAATGTTGGTCTGAACTACCTGACCCTTTCTCGAACTGCAGGGACTTTGTCTGGTGGTGAAAGCCAACGGATTCGCTTGGCGACACAGATTGGTTCTAACTTAAGTGGGGTTCTCTATATCTTAGATGAGCCATCCATCGGTTTACACCAGCGGGATAATGACCGCTTGATTGAAAGTCTCAAGAAGATGCGTGACTTGGGAAATACCTTGATTGTGGTGGAGCATGATGAGGACACCATGCGAGCTGCGGATTGGTTGATTGATATCGGTCCAGGCGCGGGTGTCTTTGGTGGCCAAGTTGTAGCATCGGGTACGCCTGACCAAGTGGCCAAGGATAAAAACTCCTTGACGGGGCAATACCTGTCTGGAAAACGGTCCATCCCAGTTCCGACAGAACGCCGTACTGGAAATGGACAATTTATTGAGATTACAGGAGCCAGTGAGAACAACCTAAAAGACGTCTCAGCTTCTTTCCCACTCGGAAAGTTTGTGGCGGTCACAGGTGTTTCAGGTTCCGGTAAATCTACCTTGGTCAACGCGATTCTCAAGAAAGCCATGGCCCAGGAACTCAATCGCAACTCGGAGAAACCAGGGCGCTTTAAAACCATTACTGGTATTGACCATGTCGAGCGGTTGATCGACATTGACCAGAGTCCAATCGGGCGGACCCCTCGTTCCAATCCAGCGACCTATACAGGTGTCTTTGACGATATCCGTGATCTCTTTGCCCAGACCAATGAGGCTAAAATTCGAGGTTATAAGAAAGGTCGCTTTAGTTTTAACGTTAAGGGAGGTCGTTGTGAGGCTTGCTCGGGCGATGGAATTATCAAGATTGAGATGCACTTCCTGCCAGACGTCTATGTTCCCTGTGAGGTCTGTCATGGAACTCGTTATAATAGCGAAACCCTAGAGGTTCATTACAAAGAGAAGAATATTGCCGAAATTCTAGATATGACGGTCAATGATGCTGTTGATTTTTTCCAACATATTCCGAAAATCCAACGCAAACTCCAGACCATTAAGGATGTGGGTTTGGGCTATGTGACCCTTGGACAGCCGGCAACTACGCTCTCTGGAGGAGAAGCACAGCGGATGAAGTTGGCATCTGAATTGCACAAGCGCTCGAATGGGAAGTCTTTCTATATCTTGGACGAACCAACAACGGGTTTGCATACCGAAGATATTGCTCGACTCTTGAAGGTTTTGGAGCGTTTTGTGGAAGAAGGAAATACGGTCTTGGTCATTGAACATAACTTGGATGTGATTAAAACGGCTGATCACATCATCGACTTGGGACCGGAAGGTGGTGTCGGAGGCGGTCAAATCATCGCCGTTGGGACACCAGAAGAAGTAGCGGCCAACCCAGCCAGTCATACAGGTCGTTACTTACGGACAAAATTAGAGGAGGCTTAGGTTTATGAAACGATTGGAAAAATTGCAAGCAGAACTCGTGGCGCGTGACTTGGACGGCTTCTTGGTCAACAACCTGACCAATGTTTATTACCTAACCGGTTTTTCAGGTTCCAATGCCACTGTCTTTGTAGAACCAGATGCGGTTACCTTTTTCACAGATTCTCGCTATACCCTTGCGGCTAAGGATGTGCTCCATCCAAGTATTCGCTTTGTGGAGACGCGCTTAGAACTGGCAGAGGTGGAGAAGCTTGCCGAGGATCGGGGCTTGAAGCGGGTTGGGTTTGAACCAACGGTTCCTTATCATTACTACCAGGAGTTAGCTGGTCGTTTGTCAGAGCAGAAGCTTGTGGCGGAGGCAAATCTGGTAGAAAGCTTACGGATTATCAAAGACGAGTCTGAAATTGCGGTGATCCAGGAAGCTTGTAAGATTTCAGACCAGGCCTTTATAGATGCTCTGGACTTTATCAAGCTAGGGAAAACGGAGCTGGAAATTGCCAACTTCCTAGACTTCCGCATGCGGGAATTGGGGGCAAGGGGCTTGTCCTTTGATTCTATTGTGGCTTCTGGCCCAAATTCAGCCATGCCTCATGCCCATCCAGGTCAACGGAAGCTGGAAGCAGGGGATACGTTGACCTTGGACTTTGGTTGTGTTTTCAATCAGTATGTGTCGGACATGACTCGGACCATTTACTTGGATCATGTGAATGATGAGCAGGCAGCCTTGCATCAATTGGTTTTAGACGCCAATCAGGCGGTTATTGATCAGGCACAAGCGGGGATGCTTCTAACTGATTTTGACCAGGCAGCTCGGTCTTTAATCGACCAAGCTGGCTATGGTCCAGCCTTTAGCCATTCAATTGGCCATGGGATGGGGCTGGAAGTCCATGAAGTACCCTTCTTCAGGGCTGGGTCAGAGGACCGGCTTCAATCTGGTATGGTCGTGACCGACGAGCCAGGTATCTACTTGGATGGCAAATATGGTCTGCGGATTGAAGATGACCTATGGATTAAAGAAGGGGGCTGCCAGGTTTTAACCAAGGCACCTAAGGAGCTAATCATCATTTGAGGTTTGCCTTGAATTGTGATAGAATGAAGAGAAAAATTTATATTTGAAGAGGTATTCAAGCATGATTGATGCAAGTAAACTAAGAGCTGGGATGACTTTCGTAGCGTCAGATGGAAAATTGCTTCGCGTATTGGAAGCCAGCCACCACAAGCCAGGTAAGGGAAATACCGTAATGCGTATGAAATTGCGTGATGTGCGGAATGGTTCAACCTTCGATACGACTTACCGTCCTGATGAAAAATTTGAACAAGCGATCATCGAAAGCCGCACTGCGACTTATCTATACCAAATGGATGATACAGCTTACTTCATGGATACAGAGAGCTTCGAACAATATGAAATTCCAACTGTAGCAGTTCAAGAAGAGCTTCGTTTCATTTTGGAAAACTCCGAAGTGAAGATCCAATTCTATGGAACTGAGGTGATTGGAGTGACTGTTCCAACTACAGTTGAATTGACGGTTACAGATACGCAGCCATCTATTAAAGGTGCAACGGTTACAGGTTCTGGTAAACCCGCAACTCTTGAAACTGGTTTAGTGGTAAACGTACCAGACTTTATTGAAATTGGTCAAAAATTGATTATCAACACTCAAGAAGGTACTTACGTATCCCGTGCCTAGAAAGGACCAGCTATGACGCAACAATCAGGTGACATTATTATTGCCCCTCGGGTCTTAGAGAAAATCATCGCGATTGCGACGGCTAAAGTGGATGGGGTTCATTCCTTTGCTAATAAGAATATGTCTGATAGCTTGATGAAGAATAGTTCAAGCCGTGGTGTTTATATTGAAGACATGCAGGCAGATGAAAAAGTTGTGGATATCTATCTATATTTGGAATACGGAGTTTCTGTTCCTAACGTGGCAATGGAAATCCAAAAAACCGTTAAAACAGCTGTTCGCAATTATGTAGAGATGGAATTGGCAGCGGTCAACCTTCATGTTGCTGGAATTGTTCCAGAAAAGACGCCAAAACCAGACTTGAAAGACCTTTTCAACGAGGACTTTCTAAATGACTAAAGCGCAACAAGAAACCCGTCGTGACTTACGAGAACGTGCCCTTCAGACCCTCATGGGATTGGAATTTCAGGAGGACTCCATGGGCCTTGTCGCTTTTGCCTATAACTATGACAAGGAAGAAGTTGAAGAAGAGCGTGAAGTTCCCGTCTTTCTTCTTAACCTTGTTCAAGGTGTTCAAACCCACAAAGAAGACTTAGACCAGAAAATTTCGGTTAAGTTGAAAAAAGGCTGGACTATTGACCGCCTAACCCTAATTGAGAAGAACATCCTTCGTCTGGGCCTCTTCGAAATGCTCTATTTTGAAGAAACCCCAGCCATCGTAGCGGTTAACGAGGCGGTGGAGTTGGCCAAGTCCTTCTCAGAACCAAAATCCGCCCGCTTTGTGAACGGGGTCTTGTCGGCCTATGTAGATGAAGCGGAAGCTAAAGAAGTATGAAAGAGAGGTTAGCTTAGGCTAGCCCCCTTTTTATGTATAAAATCGTTTTTTGTGTATAAAATTAATAGTTATAGTCTTTTAGTTTACTTTTAGTACAAGGCAGCGAGTTGTAGACAGTACTGAAGTACGGCAAGACGAGCTAACACAGTAATAAAAGATAAACTAAAAGAGTATATTGATAGAAAGGATAGGTCAAAAACTCATGCAAACCCTCTTCTCGCACGTGAAAATCTCGACGAAGATGATGTTGGGATTGTTACTTTTTATGGCGATTGGTACAGCTGGTGAGATGGTTCTGCCGACTATGTTGTCGATGATCCTGGAAGATGGTGTTCGAGGAAATAGCCAGCAGGCTGTTATCACTTATGCCTTGATCATGGTCATTTCATTATTTGTTAGTTTCTTAGCAATGTTGGTAGCGAATCTCTTTTCCTCAAAAATTGCGGCCCGCTTAGCTCGTGATCTGCGACAGGCGGTTTTCACCAAGATTTCAAATCTTTCTGCCAAGGAATTTGACAAGTTCGGCACCGCCTCACTCGTGACTCGGAGTACAGCGGATATCGTTAATATACAGGAGTTTACGACCGTGGCCCTTCAATTCGGTTTGATGGGGCCCTTCCTCTTAGCTGCAGGTCTGATTCTCTCCATTTCTACTGGTGGGCAGCTGAGTTTGGTCTTGGTTGTTTCGGTTCCCCTGATGATCATCGTGACCTCCATCTTGGGTTGGTTGTCTATTCGCTATTCAACTCGTTTGCGGGAGCTTTTGGATCAACTGAACCGACGATTTTTAGAGATGTTGGAAGGAGTTCGCGTCATTCGTGCCTTCAACAAACAAGATTTTGAAACGTCTAAATTTGACGTCATTAACCAAGATTACAAGGATACCGCCATTACCAATGGACGGATTATGAACATCCTCAATCCCTTCATTAACCTTGTTTTTGGTCTGACCAATGCCGGTATCCTAATTGTAGGAAGTTTTCTGTTAGCCAATCGCGAAATTAGCGTCGGTAGCATCGTGGCCAATACGGAGTATGTGGCCATTATCCTCTTCGGAATCCTCATCGGCCTTTTTATTGTCTCCATGCTCCCAACGACCCTGACTTGTATTCGCCGTGTGGCGGAAGTGTTAGGAACAGAGTCCTCTATTCGAGATGGAGACAAGCTTATGGAAAAGGCTGAGACAGTCACCGTAGAATTTAAAAATGTGACGTTTGGCTACGATGATGCGGCAGAGCCTGTTTTGCATCATCTGAATTTCACGACCAAACCCGGACAAATCACGGCCTTTATCGGAAGAACCGCTTCAGGGAAATCTTCAATTCTGAAACTGATTCCTCGACTCTATGATGTTCGATACGGGGAAATTAAAATTAACGGTATCAATATTAAAGACTACAAACTCCAAGACTTGCGTGACTTGATTGGATATGTCCCACAGAAAAATGTTCTCTTCACGGGGGATATCGCGAGCAACCTCAACTTTGGAAATGAGAATGGGCAGGAGGAAGATTGGCAAGTGGCGACGGACATTGCTTCTGCGACTGAGTTTATTCAAGGCAAAGAAGGTGGCTTCCATGCTTCCATTAGCCAAGGTGGAAGCAATCTATCCGGTGGTCAGCGGCAAAGGATGGCCATTGCCCGTGCCTTGATGAAGAAGGCTCCTCTGTATCTATTTGATGATAGTTTATCTGCTCTTGATATGAAGACTGACCAGGCTATTCGCCACCGTTTTCGCACGGATTTGGCTGATGCCAATATTATGATTGTTGCTCAACGAATTTCTTCCATTATGTCTGCGGATCAGATTATTGTCATCGATAAGGGGGAGATTGTGGGAATCGGGACCCATCAGGAATTACTTGAATCGACCCCACTTTACCGAGAAATTGCAGAATTGCAGTTAGGAAAGGAGGCGCTTGACCATGCATAATTCTTTTAAGAAGTTATTCCCTTATTTGCGAGCTCATCGATGGAGCTTGGTCTTCATTGCCCTGTTTGCTATTCTAGGAACTAGTTTCACTGTTTTGGCGCCGACCTTCTTGGGGAATGTAACGACAGAGCTTTTCAATGGGGTAGCCAATTATTATCAGTTTAATTGGGACCGCATAGGAAGGCTCCTTGTGATCCTCGTTCTTACCTATGTCGTTGCGGAAATCTTCATTTTTCTTCAGGGATTCTTCCTGTCTCGCGTTTCGGCATCTATTATTAAGACTTTACGCGACGATGTCAATGCTAAAATTCAGAGTCTACCGCTCCAATTTTATGATAGTCGAACCAATGGAGAGATTTTGTCCACCCTGACTAATGATATGGACAGGCTTAATAGTGCCATTGGTCAAAATTTGATTGATGTTTTGACGCAGGTTGTGACGGCTATCGGAATCTTGGTTATGATGCTCAGTATCAATGTTTGGATGACCTTGATTGCGGTATTGATGGTTATTCTGTCCGTTCTTGCATCTATGGGGTCGATGCGCGTGGGGCAGCAGAGTTATGAAAAACAACAAGAACTCATTGCTCAATTCAATGGATTTGTCGAAGAAACCTACAATGGTCAGACGGTAATCCAGGCCTTCAACTACCAGAACCAATCCCAGGCTCAATTTGCTCAGATTAACCAGGAGCTGTCTGAAACCGCTGAAAAGGCGCTGATTGCGACGGGTGCTGTACAACCAATCATTCGTGTAGTCAGCAATCTTGGTTATGTGGCCTCAGCAACTATCGGTGCTTTCTTTGCTCTTAATGGTGTCATTACGGTCGGAAATATCCAGACCATGTTGCAGTATACTCAACGGTTTGCGGAACCCTTTTCAACGATTGCCTCTATGACAGGGGTCTTCTCTGGAGCTAGTGCAGCGATTGATCGGATCTTCGCAATTTTAAATGAGGAATCAGAGGATCCAAGCCCAGAAGATCCAAGCTTCCCAAGTCCTGCCAAAGGGCAAGTGACTTTCGAACATGTTCAGTTTGGATACACAGAGGACAAACTCCTCATGAAGGATGTCTCCATCCAAGTTCAACCGGGGCAAAAAGTGGCCATCGTGGGACCAACGGGTGCTGGTAAAACAACCCTAGTGAACTTGCTGATACGATTTTACGACATTAAAGGTGGACGCATTCTGATTGATGGTCATGATACTATGCAAATGACTCGTGAACAACTACGGCAAAATTTTGCAATGGTACTACAAGATACTTGGCTCTTTGATGGAACCATTCTGGAGAACTTGATGTATGGTCGCGATGGCATGACAGAAGAAGAGGCTAAGAATGCGGCACGGTTAGCACACGTTCATGACTTTATCAAAACTCTCCCAGGGACCTACCATTTTAGACTAGAAAACAATGGTGTCAATGTTTCTCAAGGAGAACGCCAACTTTTGACGATCGCTAGGGCCATTGCTGCAGACCCTGCAATCATGATTCTGGATGAAGCTACTTCGAATGTAGATACCCACACCGAATTGAAAATCCAAGAAGCTATGAGTCAGCTCATGAAAGGCCGTACGAGCTTTGTCATTGCCCATCGCCTCTCCACCATTCGTGATGCAGATATGATTCTCTACATGGAACAAGGGGATATTAAAGAAGTCGGAAACCATGATCAACTCATGGCCCAAGATGGCAAGTATGCGGCTCTCTATAACAGTCAATTCCAATAATCATTCCTAGTTGATAGGATTTCTTTGAAACAAATTAGTATAACTGTTACGCAAGATGTACCCCAGACGTTTTCCTTAAGGTTTAACGATTGGGGTACGTTTTTTTTATAACTCAGCTAAATAAGAGAATGCTATATCAAAATTTTTTGCTGATAATATTTATGGTCTATGTTTTCAAGTTTTTTACCATTCAGGATGTTTTGACGACATTTTAGGACTTTTGGGTTTGAAAAGAAGAAGGCTGTGCTATACTCAAATGCAGATTGGAGGAATACTCTTTTAGTTTATCTTTTATTACTGTGTTAGCTCGTCTTGCCGTACTTCAGTACTGTCTACGACTCGCTGCCTTGTACTAAAAGTAAACTAAAACTCCAAGCAGGCTTCGCCTGCTAACTCATGACGGAAAATTAGTTTAGGTATATAATAAAGATGAGCAATACAAATCCGTAAGTTTATTAGGGCTTTGCCGAGCCTGTAACTAAAACTGGATGAATAAGAGTCATGAGATAACTCGAATACGCCTTGAGCGTGAAAATAAAATTACAAAACAGCCTCTTA
>NZ_JADPMS010000005.1:0-67239 GCF_015686645.1 Streptococcus sp. NLN76
GAACTATCTCATCAAGCTTAAAAGAAACTCTATTCTTAGTCGTTTAGGGGATTTAAGTTTACCTGGTTCTGAAAATGAGGATATGACCATTTTACCTCATTCTTCCTATTCCGAGACTGTTTATCAAGCAAATTCTTGGGATCACGCCCGCCGTGTCTGCCAATTTTCAGAAAGAAAGGATGGGGAACTCTTCTATGAAGTTACTTCTCTTGTGACCAATCTAGCTGGTGGTGCTAGCGAAGAATGTTTTCAACTTTACCGAAAACGAGGACAGTCTGAAAATTTCATAAAAGAGATGAAGTCTGGATTTTTTGGGGATAAGACAGATAGTTCAACTCTAATCAAGAATGAAGTTCGTATGATGATTTCTTGCTTGGCCTATAATCTTTCCTTATTTATGAAGCATCTAGCTAGTGGGTCTGTGAAGAATTTGACGATGAAACGTTTTCGGAAACTGTTTGTGAATATAGCTGGAAAATGCGTCAAAAGTGCTAGAAAACAAATTCTAAAACTGTCTAATCTCTATTCTCTGAAAGATGAGTTTCAGGCTCTCTTTGAGCGAATTTCCAGACTAGATTTCTCACTCCCCGTTATCTATGCAGTAGGGGATACCAGTCCTCCTTTGCTAGGAAATTAGGATACCGAATCAAATAGAATACATTTTTAAAAATCGAGAGTCGCACCAAGGGCGGAGTCTACCCTTTTTTAGGGTGCTAAGGTAGCAGATCCATCTTTATTTATAGAAAAGCTTGATCGTTCATAAAAATCATCAGAACTGCAATTGTTTATTACTTGTTTCTGATGATTTTTTTGATAGTTACGCAAAGATATTCAGGGTATGAATAATTCGGGAATAACGTAATTCAGGTAAGACTGGCCCGTGCTTCCAGCCTTGAAAATCGCTTGGAAATAGTTCATTTCCCACTAAAGCGAAACTTTCTCTTTGGGCAAAATACATTAACTTTTGTAACTTCAACTCCTGAGTTTCAAAGCGTGAATTTGAAATTTGTTCATAAGCATAGATTATATATCTTGCAACATCTATTGTTTTTGTCATCATTCTATAATCTCCTTATTGAATCATTAAACCAATTATAGCATAATTCAGTTATTTCTATCTTTTTCACTGAATTTTATCTCTTACCTTCTCATTTCCCAATAAAAAAGATGAAAGTCTCCTAGGCAGTTTAATTAATACTCATTAAATTTCAAAATCTGACCTTGTCAAGCCTGACGATGAACTTATTGATTGCGTGCTTTGAACAATCTACACCGGCTTTCCTAGCCATCTCTTTGAAAGATTCGAGACTTCCGATTTTGAAGGAAGTTAAGTATAAATCTATTTTTAAAAATTGTTAAATGAAAATCAGCATTAGTGGTCACAATTTCGTTCCCTTTTACTTCTTCCTCACCATTACCTGTGTTCCTTCATCTACCTGACTTCTAACCTCAATGTCCAATTCTAGTTGGTCGAGCACGCGCTTGGCTAGGTAGAGACCAAAGCCGCTGGCTTTTTGGTGTTCACGGCCATTAAATCCGGTGAAGCCTTGATCAAAGAGGCGGGGGATGTCTTCTTGCAGAATGCCAATGCCCTGGTCGCTGATACGGACCCCCTTATCCAGTTGAATCTGGACGGATCCGCCTTCTTGGCTATACTTGATAGCGTTATCTAGGATTTGGGAGAGGGCGAAGGAAAGCCATTTTCGATCAGATTTAAGCTTCCACTTGCCTTCTATACTAACAGCAATTTGTTTATGTAAAAAGTGGGTGCGGTATTTCTTTACTAAGTCAACCATGATTTGGCGCACTTCTACTTCTTCAAAGCGGAAATCACTGCTCTGATTGCTGAGTTTTAGGTAGTTAAGGAGGTTGGCTTGGTAATTATCCAATCGTAAGAGCTGATTGTCCACGTCTTGTGGATCCAGTTTCTTCGTCTGACTCATTAACGAGAGGGCTGCAAGTGGCACCTTCATTTGATGAGACCATAACTTGACCACTGCTTGGAGATCTTCTTCCCTTTTCTTATAGGACAAGAGTTGCTGGCGGGCATCGTCCTTCTCCTTTTCAAGCAAAGATAAATAAGCGCGGTCAATGGGCTTATTGAGAAGATAGAGGTCAGATTCATGAATTCCATCTTGTAAGGCTTTCATTCGATGAAAAAATTTCCAAAAAAGGCTTAGAATGAGAATAAGAAAGATAGTCCAGGATAAAAAGACAGATTGCAGAAAGAAGGCCCAGGGAAGTTGGTAAAGATAGAACAAAATCAGATAGGAGCTTGTCAGTAAAATATAAGCAAGAAAGAAGGTACGGTATTCTCGAAGAAAAGAGCCTATCATTTAACCAAGTACCCCACTCCCCGTACAGTATGAATCCGATCAAACCCCACTTCCGCTACCTTTTTCCGCAAACGGGTCATATTGACATTGAGGGTATTCTGGTCAATAAAATCTTCATTCTCCCATAAGTCCTTGAGCAATTCGTCCTTGCTGACAACCTGTCCCTGCCCCTTAAAGAGAGCTTTCAAAATCCGTGTTTCCGTTGGGGTTAGCTGTACCTGGTTTTGTCCTCGTCGTAAGCGCCCTTCCAAACTCAGATGAAAATCATCCACACTGAAGTCCTGAGCAGGTGCAAATTGATTCACCCGTCGTAAAAAAGCACCAATTTTGGCATCCAGAATTTCCAAGGAAAAGGGCTTGGTCACAAAATCATCACCGCCCATATTCATAGCCATAACCGCATTCATCTCGTCATCACTAGAAGATATAAAAATAATGGGCATGGTCATACTCTTACGAATCTCAGTGGTCCAGTAAAAGCCATTATAGTAAGGTAAACTAATATCCATCAAAATAATATCTGGCTGGATTTCTGCAACTTCTTGGCTCACTGCACGAAAATTCTGTACGCTCAGAACATGGTGGTTCTGGCCCAAATGTTTCTTGAGAAGATCGACAATCAAGGCATCATCTTCAACAATGTATACGACACTTTGTTTCATAGTGACATTCTAACACCTTTTGTCAGAAAAATAAAAAGATAACCAGGAATTAACAGAGGAAAAGCCAGAGACTAAAATCTCTGACTTTTCAAATTATCGTTCAATAATATGGTAGTAGGTACGACTGGTCCACTTATAAATAATATAGTAGGTAATTGCCACCAAGATAAGAGTTACAGCACTAACAGTGTAAATCAGATTAGATGAATAAATCCCAAATTCAGCCAGCATTTGTCGAAGCATCACAGTTGAGACCAAAAAATGCAGAATCGCTATCGCTAAAGGTAAAAAGAAGAGGATAACAATTTGGGAATTAATGGTTTTCTTAACGGCTTCCTGGCTCATTCCAATTTCCTGTAAAATTTTATAGGATTTTTTATCCTCATGTCCTTCAGAGTATTGTTTGTAGTAGATAATTAAGGCGGCTCCCAGAATAAAACTCATTCCAATGAGAAATCCTGTGAAAAGAAAACCACCTGTGAAACCAATCATTAAATCTTGGTATTCTTGTTTCTGCATGACACTACCAAGAATTTCACCCTCCTTATTTTCGAATAGATAGCTATCACCATTAGCACTTGCAATTTGAGAGACCTGTTCAGATGAAAGATCTGTCAGAACTCGGTAAACACTGTTAACTGGAAAGCCTGTTAGCTGGAGAGATTGGAAATAATTACTAAAGGATTCTAAAACCGTATCATTGGCAACTACAAGGACTGCAGACTGAAAGGTATTCGCCACATCAGGAAACTGAGCTTTGGTTAGATTTTGAACAACCTCAAAATGTTGATCACCCAACCTCAATGCCTTTAGATTTGTTTTTTCATTCATTCGAACAAAGGCCAGTTGATTATCAGCTAGAGTCGGTAATTGGTTCCCTAATTTTCGAAAATCATCTTGGGTAACCAGGTAAGTAAAGAGAATTTCTGTTGGATTCAAATCCCCCATTGTTTCTGGATTAATTGTAACCGATTCTCCACCCTGATAGCGGATGGCAGTCTGAAAAGCCCAGTAAGATAGAGCATTCTTCTCAGTTTCGGGGAAAGAGTTTAAAACAGACTCACGATAGAGGTTCTCACCTTGCTCTCTTGTTTCCGCAAAATATTCTAAGGATGTGTCTGTTGGATAAAGATTATTTACAATTTCATTTGTTCCTGCATACAAAGAAGTCGTTGTCGCTATGGTTACAAAGGTCATAACTGCTAAAAGCGTAATATTGGCCAAGCCCATTGCATGTTGCTTCATTCGAAAAATCATTTGGGAAGTTGTAATGAAGTGCTCTGGTTGGTAAAAATATTGTTTATTCTTTCGACGTCTTTTTAAAAACCAAGTAATAAAACTCATATAAAAAAGATAGGTTCCAGCAATGACCAAAAGAACTGCGATAAAAAAGCGTAAAATAATCTCTACTCCACTCGCTTTGGATGAGAGAGAAAGATAGTAACCAAAACCAAGGCTTAACAAGGCTAGAACCGCAAAAAGACTATTTCCTCTAGGTTCTCTCTCCCCCTTCTCACTGGTTCTGAAAAGAACAAGAGGATTGGTTTTTCCAATTTGATAAATGGCTATAAACTCCAGAACTAGGAAAATTCCTGCAAAGATCAGTCCTGTAAAGAACGAAGCTAAGGGACTCCCCGTAAAATTTAGTTCATGATAACCCACCAAATTAACAAAAAGAAGATAGAAGAGATTGGATACAATCGTCCCCAAGATGGATCCGGCAATCACTATCAACAAAAAAATAAAGAATAGTTCCAAACTAGCAATCAGCGAAACCTTTTTTTTATTCATTCCCAGCATATTGTAGAGACCAAATTCTCGCGTTCGTTGTTGCAACAGAAATTTAAAACTATAAATTTCCATATTTAAGGAGAAAATTGTTAGTACTACAATACCCAAAGATAAGGTTATGCCGCCACTTCCGAGGCTAGCAATCACGGGGCTGAGCATGAGGGAAAAAACTGCCGACATGATCGTAAAGAGGACAAGACTGGCTAATACAAATGGAGCAAAGATACGGGAGGACTTTTGAATATTCTGTAAGGCTAGTTTAACATAAAACATCTATTCACCTCCTAGCAAGCTAGACATTGCTAGCGAAATTTCTTTAGCAAAATCTTGATTTGTTTTTCCCACTTTATAAAGTTGATGGTATATCCGACCGTCTTTGATAAAGAGAACTCGATTGGCGTGACTAGCCGCATTGGCAGAATGGGTTACCATAAGGATTGTCTGACCAGAATGATTGATTTCTTCAAAAAGATGGAGTAAGTCTTCTGAATTTCGATAATCCAATGCTGCTGTCGGTTCATCCGCTAAAACCAGTTGTGGTTTGGTGATTAAACTACGAGCAATGGCAACACGCTGTTTCTGTCCACCAGATAATTCAAACGGACGTTTTTGCAATAAATCTTGAATACCCAGCTGGGGAGCTAACACTGCCAGGCTGCGTTCCATCTCCTGAAACGATTTACGAGCTAACACAAGTGGGAGAAAAATATTGTCCTGAATCGTTAAGGTATCCAAGAGGTTAAAGTCTTGAAAGACAAACCCTAGATTTCGAAGGCGAAAATCAGCTAATTTTCCCTCTTTAATTCTAGTAATATCTTGGCCATTTAAGATAACAGAACCTCTACTCGGTTTATCTAGGGTGGCCAAAATATTAAGAAGAGTTGTTTTACCAGACCCACTTTCCCCCATAATCGCAATAAACTCACCTTCTTCAACTTTAAAATCCACATCCTGGAGGGCGCGTGTTTCCTCTTTGGAAAAACGAGTCCGATAAACCTTTTCTAAATGATTGATTTCTAATAACATCTGTTTCCTTCTTTCTTTACTTTTTCTGTCTCTATTATAGAAAAATATCCCTACTACAAATCTTACAAGACGAGCTCCTAACTTACATTTTTGTAAGAAAAAAGAGGTTGGGACAAAAGTCTCAACCTACCTATTTTAGTTAGTGAACCCACTTTGACGCATTTTATAAGAAATGGTAACTCTTGTTTGATTTCATACTTAACTAATTTCAAGATCAGAATACTCACGGCATATCAAAAAAATGACGAGCACAGCTGATGATGATAGTTCAACAGGTCTGAGAGACCTGTTGAATATACTCTTTTAGTTTATCTTTTATTACTGTGTTAGCTCGTCTTGCCGTACTTCAGTACTGTCTACGACTCGCTGCCTTGTACTAAAAGTAAACTAAAAGACTATATTATCAATTAAGCGTGTAAGACACGCAATCAGTAAGTTCATCAAAGAGGCTTGACAAAGTCAGATTTTGAAATCGAATGAGTATCAATAAGAATTGTTTATGACTCGCTAGACTAATGGGAGAAGACATATTGTTTGAATAGAGCAGCTTTGACTGTAGGGCTTAACTATTCTTCTGAAATATCTCGTTGCACTTCATTTTCTAATTCGAAAAAAGGTTGAATATTTTGAACATATTCTAAAACCCCCTGAAACTCTCCCTGCTGATCTCGGACGGCTTTATAAACAACATAAATAAAGGTTGCTTCATCCTTTTTAAACCACATTGGAACTTCGTCTCGCTGGCCTGTTCGAAGGAGGTCAATAATCGTTCGAAACTTCTCTACAATTTTTGGAGGGTGGCATAATTCTACGTGGCGTCCAACTTGGCTTGGCGTACGCTTAAACAACATTTCATCACTAGGGTGACTGACATTATAATACTGAAAGATATCATCTTTATTCACAAAACTTAATTCTAAGGGAAGATGGTTTAACAGCAAATTTGCCTGTTCAAGTGATAAGTACCCATGACCGAAGGGTTGGACTTGCTGTGTATCTACCAAAGTTTCCTTCATTTTTGGAGTAAACGAAATGGAGATTGTTCCTGCAGGTGTGTCCAGTTGGTACTGGGATGATGAATTTTCTGTCCCCTCTTCTGTTTCTGTGGCTGCTTCGAGAAATTCTTGGCGCTTGGGAATCCATTTGGCAGTTGGATGCACAATAGCATAGCCGTAAGCATCACTTTCATTTGCAATGGCAAGCCAATCGTCCTGTGAAAAGGTTTCTAGTAGGATCATTAATAAAATGGATTCCTCCTTGAAAATCATCTCTTCAAATTCAGACGCAAACTGATCAAAGGCTTGACGGATGGGTCCTATATCATCCCCATCTAGATGATACTGGTTAAGAAGGAGTTGGCTCTCTTTAAAGAGATTACGAATATCATCATCCACTCCCCACATCACTCTCGGAGGAGCATCATGTCCGTATCTCTCCATAATCGGAAAAAAGAGTTTTTCCTTACGAGTATAGTGGTGTTCGAACTGAGATAGGAGTTTGAATTGTCTTTTTAAGCCTTGGAGTATCTGTGCGCTAATTTCCGGATCTAGGTCATGTTTCTCAAACTGATCAAACAAGCGTCGAATCCGTAGCAAGGCAGCCCGTAAAGCAAGATTTTCTTGCTTAAAAATAAAAACAGGATGTCCTTCTTGCTCACTATCAGCCACCTCAACATTCGCGATGGCCCCCTTAAAAAGATTAGCATGAACATTACACAATTTCATCACATCTTCAAAGGTAATGCCTGTATCACTTCCCATGAGCTCGTGTTCCATCATCGAAATCTCAAGGGCTGAGACTCCTGTAAAATGTTCATTAAATAGATCTTGAACAGACTCTGGACTGGCTCCATGATGCAAGTCTATTAAGATTTGCTTTAGTAAATCAATTCGTGTCTGATTAGTCATCTAATCCTCCAATAACTGTATAACCATTCCATTCCAATTGCTCTTGAATGGATTTCAATGGAATCTTTGCCAATTTCGAACCTTGCTTCAAACTTGTGATCTTTCCAACGGTATTGAGCATTACTGGATTGGATAGTGGTGTGAACCCCAGTTCAATCAAGAGATCTTTCACTTCGGGATGCTTATCTAAAACTTCGGCTACTGGAATTGTCAAATCAATTGTATTCATAAGCCCTCTCCAATATGGTTATCTTTAGTAGCTCTATTCTACTATACTTTTTTTAGATTTTGTATTTCCAATTTCAAAAACTCAATTCATTTTTTACATAAATAAATTTCAATGAGAATTTGTTTTCAAATGCAAGTCTGCATACTTCCCATTCTTGTAGTCTTATTTCAAGTAAGTAGGTCTTCCTGTTTTGGAGTACGGTAACTGATATACTCATTAGTTTATCTTATATTACTGTGTTGGCTCGTCTTGCTCTACTTATTTGAAACTTTCTTCGAAAGTTGTATCGGCAAGCTCAAATCTCTGCCTTGTGCTAAAAGTAAACGAAAAGACTCTAAATCCCGATTAATCCTTAAAAAGGAGCCGGATTTCTTCAATCTGGCTCCTGTTTCAGGATAAGGAATACTCTTTGGACCTTATTCGCTCACTTTCAGGATTCAATTGTTTTCCATGAGTGATTCGGTTTTCTTCTTAATCTAGTTTTTACCAATCAGTCCTTGACTAAGACAGCTTCTTGCTCTCCTAGTGGAATCGTTTGTTGGCTTGAAATCAAGACTCCCTTATTCTCATCACGTCCTTGCAAGTAATAGAGTGGTTGTTCCTGATCGTAATCCGCTACTGCTTCTTTGGCTAATAAACCAATTCCCTTCTCAGGATTTCGTAAGAGGTTAAAAATCAAGCCCATCTTGAGTTCAGGGAAATCACTAAGCATCGCATAGTCTCCATTACTGTCTCCAGCAATCAGAATTGGCTGGCTATCTCCCTGTTTTGGAGCCATAAATTGGTTAATCGTCTCTGTCTTACCACTTCCCTGGGTCTGAGTGAAGGCTGAATCCAATTCTGGCATAATCACGCCTTCTTCAGATTTAGAGAGACGCATGGCAAAGACATTTTCTTCTGGTACACCGTAACCGTATTCTTTAGAAGTCGCAAAAGGTAGAATAACATCATAGTAGGAAGCAGAATTAACATAAACGTCAATTCCATTTTTCATTAGCGTTTGGTATAGGTCTTGAACTTCTTTCACCTTCCGAATTCCACGTTTGAATTCGATTTCGACTTGTCCTGCTTGTCCTTTTTGGCTTCCTGGGCTCTCCCAGGTTTCTGAGACTAACTCATCTTTCAAGGATTTGGCAATGGATTCTTCAGATAGTTTTTGAACTTCTTCCGATGTCATCCCCGCATATAAATACGTTACCCAAGGATAAGAGATGTCTGAGCTAAAGGTATCCCCAATGGCTTCATAAAGGAATAGCAGTTTAGCTCTAAAATCTTTGTACTGATCTGTTTTTTGAATCTCTTCTAAGCTCTTCGTTCCTTCGAAGCCTTTAAATTCCCGATATAGATACTGGTAATCTGCCTCTAAGTCTGCTGAAATTTCCTTAATGGAAATCGCTTGGTCGTCTTCATTGTGATAATCCTCGCTAAAAACATCTTCTGGAACTTGGGTTCGAATGACATTTCCAAATTCTTCAGGAGTTACTTTAAAAGCAAGGTTTTCAATTTGATAAACAAAAGTGGCTTCCCCAATATCATTAATGATAGTGGTGTTGTCCCAGTCAAAAACGGCATAAGGTCGTGCCTCTTCTGAATAGTTTGGAGAGGATTTTCCATACTCTTGAATCAGTTGTGTTAGACGGGCATGGGCTTTGGATTCCCAATTTCCAGACATCAGTATTTCTGGACTCTTTTGACTGGTCGAGGATTGCTCCAGCTTATCCGATTTGCTTTCCTCCTTGGTCATATTAGCCTGACAAGCTCCTAAAAGAAGGCTGGTTCCGCATACTAAAACGGCTGCTGTTTTCCAATTCATTTTATTCTCCTTTTTCCTTTAAGGTTTAGCATAGTAACTTCCATAATCCCTAACAAAATTGTTTGGCAAAGCTAAATCGATTAATGTTTCCTTGTCCAAATACCTACGAATTTTTGATTCTTCTTTTAATCGATACAGCTTCAACCAATCGGGTTCCAAAAGTAAACTGGTTCCCATTGCTAGAAGAGGGATTCCAGACTCCAATGCCTCCTCACAATCTTCGGGTTTTCTCAATCTACCCACTCCGATTAGAGGCACACGTCCTTTTATCTTATCCCGAATGGTTAAGATGACTGGTACTTCTTCTTCTGGTTTTCGCAAGGAGGATCGCCATAAATTATCCATAGAAACATGCAGGTAATCAATTCCTAAGTGAATCAGCTGGTCTATTAATGCCAGGCTGTCCTTCAGTTCAATCCCTGGAACCTCAATTTCTTCTGGTGAGAAACGATAGCCCAATAGAAAGGGTTTCGGGCTCTCTTGCACAATCAACTGACGGGCACGTTTAACGAGGGTTTTGGCAAATCGCATGCGATTGTTTAAAGTTCCTCCCCATTTATCTTGGCGACGATTAGAATGAGGGGATAAAAATTGTTGAATCAAATAAGTATTAGCCCCATGAAGTTCGACACCATCAAAACCTGCTCGTATGGCTCGACCTATAGCATCCAGGAAATCTTGGATGACTTCCTCAATTTGAGCATTGGTCAGTGCTCTAGGAAGTTCAACTGCTCCATGTTCCGCAAGTACCGCACTCGGTGCAACGGGCTGTTCCGCGATAAGGTCTGATGGAACCATACGCCCCCCATGATAGATTTGCAGGATCGCTAGATTGCCTTGCGATTTCATGGCCTCTGCTAGTCTGGTTAGCCCAGGAATCTTATCATCCTCAGCAGCACTGAAACTATCCGCATAAGCCTGTCCAAGAGGGTGCACATAGGCACTCCCTGTAATCAGCAAGCCCGCACTTCCAGCCCGGCGCCTATAAAACGCCACATCCTCTTCCGACACAGCTCCACCCGCCAGACTGGCACTAATAGTCAGCGGGGCTAAGACCAAGCGATTCTTTGTTCGCATCCCATTGGGAAAAGGGTAAGAGGTTTCTAATTGCATCTTGTCCTCCTTCAGAAAAAAGACGGATTCACCATATAGCTGAGGAGAATCCGTGCTTCTTCTAACTATTCTGCCAGTCGGCAGGATAAGTAATGTAAACAAAGCGAGCCTTGCCTTTTACAGAAAACTGAATATCGCTCCCCTTTGGAATGAAGAGGGCTTGACCCGGCCCTGCTGACATGACCTCATCCCCAACAATGATGTCTAATTGACCGTCGATAACAAAGTCAACTTCATCATAGTCAAGATGCCAAGAGAAGGTGGTGTCCTCCATAGTCATCAAACCAAAGCCTAGACGTGGACTCTCCTCTAAACTAATTAAATCGCGGGTGTAGACCTGATCTTGAGCGTTTCCAGTGTCTAGTCGATCTTCTGGTCTCACATCCATTTGATTAACAGCTAAAGAGATGACCCCTGCTTTACTGACTTTTTTCGTAGATGACTCTGTTCCCAATTCTTCTAGGATGATCTGACGAACAAGCTTTTCTAACAGTTCACGGTTAATTTGACTCATAAACTACCCTTCTTTCTGCATGGATTTTGTCAAAATGAAGGCTAGAATAACAGCAGTCACTCCTCCTACAATTTTTCCGACCATCATTGGGAAAATCATATCTGGGCTTTGACCAGCTGTGAAGCCAAGGTGGTCTCCAATCACAAAGGAAGCGGACACCGCAAAGGCCACATTGATGATTTTTCCACGATTATCCATATCTTTCATCATTTGGAACATGGCAATATTATTGGCCAAAGATGCTACCAAACCCGCGGCTGCTACATCGTTCATCCCTAAAGAATGTCCAATTTTAGCTAAAGGTTTGCTTGCTACTTTGGTGAAAACTGCTACTAATCCAAAAGCTCCTGCTAAGGTAACCGCAATGGTTCCGACAACTTCAAAGGCTTCAACCAAGGTCTCTGCTCCACTTGGGTACAGACCCAACAGCCATTCATTCCCTGTTAAGAGTTGAGCTGCTCCAAAAGCCAAGCCAAGAGTAGCAATGGTCACAATAACCTGTCCAAAGACCTCAAAGCCCTTAATCATTTTTTCAGGAGCCATCACAAGACCAAGGAAGATAAGGGCAGATACGATAATAATTGGAATTAGATTGATGAGCAAGGTACCAAATCCCAAGCCTGGTACTAAAAGACCACCCACTAAACAGCCTATAGGGACCGTTACCAATCCATAGAGAATCCCACGCGCCAACAAAGGACGATCCTCTTTTTCAATAATCCCAAGCGAAACTGGAATCGTGAAAACCAATGTCGGCCCCATCATGGATCCAAGAACATAGGCAGCAAATTTTCCAACCTCCTCATTTTCTGCCAAACTTAAAGCGAGGGGAGCTCCTCCCATATCATTGGCAATGAAAGTTGTTGCAAAAATAGAGGGATCGGCACCAACCAGTCCATAAATAGGGACAATAATTGGTTTTAACAGATCAGCTAGTAATGGGGCTACCACCATAATCCCAGCCATGGACAAGGCCAAGGCACCCATGGCCATAATTCCTTCTTCAAATTGTTCACTCAGTCCTAATTTTCCACCAATACACTTATCAATTGCTCCAATCAGTAGGAAAAGGACCATCACATAAATGATTATCTCATTGATACTCATTTGCTATCCTTTCTAATCATCATCTTCATAAGCTACCTTATCGATGATGCCAACAATTAGCATATCAATTGGAACATCCACCTTATCCAAGGCCACACGAGCACTGCTTCCTGTCGTAACCAAAACTAAATCGCCTTGACCAGCTCCAATTAAATCTGCCGCAATCACATGAGCGGGATCTGTTTGTTGGTCATTTAATTGGCGTTCCACAATTAGAAACTTGAGACCATTTAAAGCTTCCTCTTTTCGAGTAGCCCATAAGCTACCCCTGACTTTTCCCACAAACATCTCCCTACTCCTTATTCAACTATCCTAATTCTATTTCGACGAAGGAAATCGCGAGCTAACGGGGTTATCAGCCAATCTTTGGCATCCAGGTGGTCACCCGGTAATAAGCCAAGAGCTTGTGCTTTTTCCTCTGTTAACAAAGTACGTTTCCCGGTTTTAGCTGTGACTTCTTTCTGCTGTAAAAAATCTTTCAAGCCTACAAGATTTGTAAATCGTAGTCCGTATGAAGCAACTTTTTGTGTCAGGATTCCAACACCCTCACGCAAAGATTTGCTAGAACCGTTCGTGGACGGTGCCTGTCTCAAAACAAAAACAGCCTTTCCCTGCTGTAGAGCTTGTAGAATCCATTCCTCTAAGGTTGTCAATGGACAAAGATTAGCTAACCGAAAAATAGCAGCATCCGTTAAAGATTCAACAACTAGAAGCTTTCCATCTTGCGCATCTTCTACCACTTCAAAACCAAAATTTTGAATCTGACTCTTTAAGTTTTCAGAGCCAAAAACATAAACTTTTTCTAATTCTTTACCAGTATTTTCTACAGTCAATTCTTCCAAGAGGCGGTCTGTCACAGCTTGAATAAGCGCTTCAATTTGTGTCATACACAACCTCCTATTTTTCTGAAATTTTTACAATACGACCACGCATACCCTTGACAAAGCCTGCTGCATTCGCTTCATCATAGTCGATGTGCATATAGGTCGCAAACTTCGGACTGACCCGTACCACAACATCATCGAAAATAAGCGATCGTTGTCCCTCTGCTCGAACTTGAACAATTTCATGATTGGATACACCCAAGCGTTCTGCATCCTCTGGTGTCATATGGATGTGTCTCTTAGCAACAATCAAGCCCTTGTCTAAAGAAACCGTACGGTTCCCATTCACAAGGACAATTCCTGGTGTCCCTTCGATGTCACCACTCTCCCTCACAGGGGCTTGAATGCCTAATTGCAAACAGTCTGTCGCAGATACTTCTACTTGAGATTCCTTGCGAACCGGTCCTAGAATGACCACATTTCGAAAGACCCCCTTAGGACCCAGCAGGGTTACTCTTTCTTGGGCTGCATATTGACCTGGTTGAGAGAGGTCCTTCATCTTTGTTAGCGCATATCCTGGTCCAAAAAGACTCTCTAAATCTTCCTGGCTCAGATGTACATGACGGCCACTGGCTTCAATTTCGAAACTCGAATCAAGTTGTTCTTGAACCCGTTCCGCTACTTTTTCAATCAATGTTTCTAATTTCATAACACTTCCTCACTCCACAATCATGCTTTGAATTCCAGCCACTATTTCATTCAGCTGCCCTAGAAGCACTTCCTTTTGACTCCGCAACTCAGTTGACCAAGCCAACTCGTATTCATAACGAATTTGATCCAATTCTATCGATAATTGATAAAGTTCCAAGGCCCAAATCGGTTTTTCCAAGACATGATTCATTAGTCTGTCAGCATTCGAATCGGTTTGAACTCTATCAAACCCAAATTCTATTTCCTCTCCTTTTCTCAAGAGCTGAATTTGCTGAAAATAACGAAGTAACCTTTCTTCTTTATCAAGCAAATAATACTGACGTAAGACTTTTTGGGCTTTTAAAAAATAGGGATAGACCTTTTCCAAGCGAAATAAAGTGTCCGTGGGTAGAGAGAAAAATTCCGCTTTTTTCGAAGATTGAACTTCTTTCCATGAAACGTTAATTCGATGGTCTCTGAGGAAGCTTTTAGCAGAAGGAGTCAAAATGGATCCGGCATCTAAGCTCAGTTGACCAGACCTTTCCAATTGCAATTCCCGCAACATTTTGCGAATTCGTGCTTCCGTATACAAAGCCATACAGTCACTTCCTTTCCTACCCTCAAGGGAAAGTGAAAGGACCTCGTTCAGTTTTATACTCTTTTCGGTTATCTTTTATGACCGTGTTAGCTCGTCTTGCCATACTTATTGGAAACTTTCTTCGAAAGTTGTATCAGCAAGCTCAAAATCTCCCCCAGAGATTCGAGCTGTCTACGACTCGCTGCCTTGTACTAAAAGTCTATATTAAATATCAAATGAACGACGGTCCCCTCCTCCTTGCTTCCTACTTAGGAAGAATAACTTCTACTTCAGAGTGTGGGCGTGGGATGACGTGTACAGAGATCAATTCCCCTACATTTTCTGCTGCTGCAGCTCCTGCATCTGTTGCTGCCTTAACCGCACCAACGTCACCACGAACCATAACGGTTACCAAGCCGGCACCAATTTGTTCTTTTCCAACCAAGGTGACATTAGCTGCTTTGACCATGGCATCTGCTGCTTCAATTGCGCCTACAAGTCCTTTTGTTTCTACCATTCCAAGTGCGTTTGCGTTCATTGTTTGTTCTCCTTTGTGTTAAAAATGTTTATTCGTTTGGTAAGATTATTCAGCTTTGCCTGCTGGTAAAATAACTTCCACCTCAGCATGGGGGCGAGGAATAACGTGTACAGAGATCAATTCCCCTACATTTTCTGCCGCTGCAGCTCCTGCATCTGTTGCTGCTTTAACTGCACCAACGTCACCACGAACCATAACGGTAACCAAACCAGCTCCAATTTGTTCTTTCCCAACAAGTGTTACGTTAGCTGCTTTGACCATGGCATCTGCTGCTTCAATTGCGCCTACAAGTCCTTTTGTTTCTACCATTCCTAATGCGTTTGCGTTCATCTTTTATTCTCCTTTTATTTTAGTTTTTCCAAAACTTTCGCAACAAGGGCTTCGATGAGAGCCTCATCACTCAATGAGCATTCAGGTTTCAATTCTTTAACAACCTCCGCCACTTGATTTTCAGCCTTGCGTAAATCTGCCAAACTCCGCTGACCAGTTGCAATCCGACGGACATTAATGAGATTCATCGGACTGATGTTATCTGAAGTGGAACTGCCTCCAATCCCTCCACAACCCAAGGTCAAGGCTGGAAATAGATTGGTTGTGGCTCCTACACCACCCAGTGCTGAACCGGTATTCACCAAAAGTCGAGATACAGGTGTATAAAGACTGAAGTGGCGGATAATCTCCTGATTTTGACTATGGATAGCAAAGGTATGACCAATTCCTTCATTTTGCAAAATACTATTGGTTAAGGTACTTGCCTCTTTCCAATCTTTTACGGTATAGAATCCCAATACTGGACAGAGTTTTTCCATAGAGAACGGATGTTGCTTCCCAATCCCTGTTTCCCTAGCAATGAGAACACGCGCAGTTTCTGGAACCGAAAGACCGGCCAGTTTCCCAATTTCTGGAGCGGTCTTTCCGACCATTTGAGGATTCATAAGACCACTTGGTTGAATGACTGCTGCTCCCAATTTTTTGGCATCCGAATCGGGTACAAAGTAGGCTCCTTGACGCTGGAACTCTGCAATAACCGCTTCCTGATTCGATTGATCTACAATAATCGATTGTTCAGAGGCACAAATCACACCATTATCAAACGTTTTTGAATCCAGGATTTGCTGGACAGCGTGTGGGATATCAGCGGACGACTCAATATAGGCCGGTCCATTTCCAGGACCAACACCAATAGCTGGAGTACCTGAGGAATAGGCCGCTCGAACCATGGCTGTTCCGCCAGTTGCTAAAATCAGCTTGGTGTCTTTATGACGCATCAACTCATTGGTTGCTGAAATCGAAACACGATGAATTGACGTCACTACACCTGCTGGGGCTCCAACCGTTTTTAAGGCATCTTGAATAATCGCAACCGTTGCCTCAATACACTTGAGCGCATGAGGGTGAGGAGAAAAAATAATACTATTCCCTGTTTTTAAAGCTAACAAAGCTTTGTAAATAACAGTGGACGTTGGATTTGTTGAAGGAATGAGACCTGCAATCACGCCTACCGGCAAAGCAACTTCTGTTATTCCCTTTTTTGAATCTTCCGATAAAACACCAACCGTCTTTAAATCTCTTATTTCTTCATAGACTCCTTGTGAAGCTAGGGTATTTTTTAATACCTTATCCTCCCAGCGACCAAATCCGGTTTCTTCAACAGCCAGTTTAGCCAAGTATTCCCGTTGTTCATAACAAGCCTTGGTAACCACCTTGACTAGCGTATCAATTTGTTCTTGATTCCATTGGGCCAGTTCTTTCTGGGCCTTCTTTGCCGTCCGAATCAGGTTTCTCACCTCCTGAATCGACGCCAAGTCCTTGTCTTCAATAAACATAGCCAATTACTCCTTTTCTATCTTACCAAGGGCTTCTAACAAACGAGCCTTATTGGCAAACTTAATCTCTTTCTTGCTAAGCTCAATCGCAGGTTCTTGATAAGCCAAACTCCGCAATTGGACCACTTTCATTGTTTCTAATTTATGAATATCATACTTAGAGGCTGGCTCCACCTCAGGTGAAGGGGCAATAACATCGCTCTCGATCTCTTCCTTTTTTGGAAAGAGCAAGTCTTCCGTTTGTTGGTCCAGGCGAGCAATGACATGACTGGTACGGAAATAGGATTTCTGACCCAGTTCTGCTTGCACAGCATCGACCGCTGCTCTAACTGCACCGATGTCTCCAACAATTTGCACGTTTTTCAAACCGGATTTAACAGTTTCTGCTCGCAATAAATGAACATTTGCAGCTTTTAAGGCAATGTCCGCCGCAACGACTGCCCCCAAGAATCCCTTGACCTCAATGAGTCCTAATGCTTTTTGTGTCATAGGAATCACCTGCTATCTAGTATGTTCTTGGATTATCTGCAATCTGCTCCACAGTTCTTGCAAAAGCGTCACAGGCAGCTCGACAGGCTGATTGGCTTCCGACCAAGAGTCCGCCAGCAAAGTTGGTCTCACTTGGAGGTCCATAAAAGGCCCCAACTTGTACATCTGCTGCTTTTAAAGCTGCATCCAAGCCCACCATAGCCTCAGCTGGAGGAGCAATTAAGTAAGCAATAGCCGTCCCTTCGGTTGCATTGGCAGCTTGAGATAAATAGGATCCAGCCCGTGAGATACAATGGGCAAAATAAGGAATCGAATTGTCGTCATTGGCTGAATAGAAGCTAGCCCCGTTTTCAATCTCATAAACAATCACATCCAAGGCACTCCGTACTTCTTCTGGATTGGGTCCTGCCACAATACCGATGACTTCACCAGCTAATTTCGTAGAGGCATTTCCTGCGCCCGCATACATACTACGAGCATAGACAATTTCAACATTGACAGCTTTTGTGGCTTCATCCAAAGCTACATAGGTCACATCATCACAGTCGGAAGTTACAATTCCCAAACTCCGATGATGGGGTTTTAGTTCCAAGGAAGCAGCCAAGCCTCTGTCTACATTTGGAATGAGCAAGGATGATAGAACACTTGCTCCTAATCGTTCCTGTCTTACCATTTCTTTCCCCTTTATCCTTTCAAGTCAACACCCGATTTTTTCTGATCGAGAATTTTTTTGATAATTTCCGCTACATAAGCACCTGCTTCAACCGCCGGAGTTCCTCCACGATGGATGTTTGAAAGGACTGTCCGTTTGGCTTCCGGCATTCCTCGCCATGGTTTATAAGCAATATAAGCACTCATGGATTCAGCTGTGACCAAACCAGGACGTTCGCCAACTAGCATACAAACCACTTCAGCTCCCGTAAGTTCAGCTACATGGTCCATCGCTCCCACCCGTGCATGTTTGATGAATAGTACCTCTGAAAAGTCTATTCCAAACATTTTCAAGCCTTGTTTCAATGCTGGCAGAAAATCTCGAAGATTGGCTTCAATTGCAGAGGAACTCAAACCATCCCCAACAATAATTTGGACCTTGGCATTGGGCTTGCACTCACGTTTAATAATCTCTGCTTGATCATCTGGAAAGACACGTCCAAGGTCTGGTCTAGTCAGATACTCATCTTTCGAGGTCGGTGACGTATGAACTGGAATCAGTCCCATCGCTTCCACAAATTCTGGAGAAACATAGGAGAAAACTGCATCTTGAGCAGCTGCATGGTCAGCACGGAATCTTAAGACTGACTGGGTCTTATAACGTGTTCCAGCTCTCCATAGTCCTAAACGGGCTGGAGTAAACTTTTTAATTTTTCGATAAGCTTCTTCGTTCAAAGCACTCGGCACTAAAAATTGTTCCTGAATATTGACTTCTGTGATATCTTCAATCATTCCATCCTCAATGACGGATTCTTGACTTGGCTTATGACTAGATTCGCTGACTTCAACTACCTCAACACTCGGAGTGGCATCCTCCTTTACCATCTCACTTAAGAGCGAGCGGATCATGTCTTTTAATTGTTTTTCATCCACTTGCGTCCCTCCTTCTTAGTTCCGTTGCATAAAGATGGATCCATCTCCACCAAGGGCGGTCAACCGGCCGTTTTCCATAAGACCCATTTTTTCCATCCACTCTTCAAATTCTTTAATAGGGCGTTTGTCCAATAGATCACGCATGGTTGCAGTTTCATGGTAACCCGTTGTTTGGTAGTTAAGCATGATGTCATCACCATGAGGAATGGCCATGATGTAGTTAACATTGGCAGCACCGAGTAGTACCAACAAGTTCTCAGCATCATTCTGATCGGCCTTCATATGGTTGGTGTAACAGATATCACAACCCATAGAAATCCCTGAAAGTTTGCCCATGAAATGATCTTCTAAACCAGCACGAATAACTTGTTTCGAATCATAGAGGTATTCTGGTCCGATGAACCCAACGACTGTATTCACGAGGAAGGGATCAAAGTGTTTCGCAAAACCATAGCAACGAGCTTCCATGGTCACTTGGTCAGCGTCATAATGGGCATCTGATGACAATTCTGAACCTTGTCCAGTTTCAAAATACATCACATTCGGACCAGCCGCAGAACCAACTTTTAAGGCTGTATCACGTGCTTCTTGGATTGTTTTTGCATCAAAACCAAAGGCCGTATTTCCTTTTTCAGATCCAGCAATCGATTGGAAAACCAAACCTGTAGGAGCCCCTTGATTCATAGCTTCAATCTGAGTTGTCACATGCGCCAAAACACAGTGTTGTGTTGGGATTTGATACTCTTCAATAAAGTCATTGAATTTATGGAGAATTCGTTTGGTACTTTCGACAGAATCATCAACAGGGTTCAAGCCTAGTAGGGCATCTCCACATCCATATGCAAAACCTTCCATGGTGGAGGCCATAATTCCATCTGGATCATCCGTTGTATGGTTGGGTTGTAGACGTGAGGAGAAGGTACCCGGTACTCCGATAGTTGTATTAGCGGTTTTGGTAATAACAATTTTTTTAGCTGCCACAATTAAATCCAAATTGGTCATTAATTTTGCAACAGCGGCCACCATCTCAGAGGTCAAGCCTCTTGAGATCCACTGAATATCAACATTCTTGGTGTTGGTATCCAAAATCCACTCCCGTAATTCTTCAACTGTCCAATGTTTGATTTTTTCGTAAGTTCGAAGATTGACATCATCGACGATAATCCGAGTAACTTCATCTTCTTCATATGGTACAACTGGATTATTAAAGAGATCTGCTAAAGTCAGTTGTGCCAACACTACCTTGGCAGCAACTCGTTCTTCAGCTGATTGAGCTGCTACTCCAGCCAGTTGATCTCCTGACTTATACTCATTGGCCTTGGCTAGAACTTCTTTCACTGAAGAAAATTCATAGACACGACCAAATAATTTTGTTTTAAGAATCATGAAACCTTTCCTCCTTTAGGAATCAAATACTAAGGTTTTGACAACGATTGGAAGGACAGACCCCTCCACAAGCGGTTGTCCAATGTCGATATAATCGCCATTTTGAACATCCACGGAATCAATGCAAACAAAGGGATAGTCGGCAGGTAGGCGTGTATAAAGGCATTGTCCCAGTACTTTTGCCATGTCTTCTTGGAGAATGACTAAGAGCGGATATCCTTTTTGAATACTCGTCTTCATCCCTGACACAATCGCATCCGCATAAGCCTCAACCTCTAGGAAACTAGGACTTCGTTTACCTGAGAAAGCCAAAGCGATTTGTTGGACTTCATTTTCCAATTGAAACCACTCTGATTTCTGGGCTATCATCTCTGCCAAAGCCTCACTTTCAAGCTCTTCATCGCTGGCAGATAGTTTTAAGACAGGTAGGTTTTTCAAAGGAAGGATACGGTCAATATAAGTAATGGTACTTCCACTAACATCAGTCGTATGACTACCAGCTCCTACAACTGTTGCCCGAATGGTTTCGGCAGATTGAATGACCTGTTTTTCTCGGAATATGGCCGATTGTCGAATGGCTCTGCCCAGTAAAATTCCAATATCCCCATAAAGAAAATCGTCTACCTCCTTGTCAGCTACTGCAATGGCATCAGCAACTCCTCCTGAGAAGGACACACAAGCAATGTCTTGCCCTTCCTTTAGCGCATGATTGGTCACCAAAAGTTCAAAATAGGGACTGTTCTTCGGTAAACCTAAGGATTGTTCCATCACATCAACAAGTATCGTAATCAGTCTATCCAAATGTTGCCGATGAACAAGTTGACCTAAAGACAAATCCAGGTTTTCATTTTGGATAATCACTTGCAATTTTGGTGCAATGTAGCAAATCTTGTTTGAGTCATCAACTTTTAAAAGCCTTCCGCCTATATCAAAGCAGGCCGTATCCTGAATATCTCCCTCACGGAACAAGGCGTAATTAGATGTTCCCCCTCCAATATCAATGTTAACAACCGACGTATGGTGCTTTTGTGAGTAGAGATGGCTACAAGCACCCTTTCCAGCAATTATACTTTCTAGATCAGGACCTGCGGTTGCGACTACAAAATCGCCAGCGTAACCACTCAATGCTTGCAGGACTTGACTTGCGTTTTCCTTTCGAGCAGATTCACCGGTAATAATCACAGCTCCCATCTGAATATCGCTCTTTTGAATCCCAGCTTTTTGATATTCTTTTTGAAGAAAATTTTTAATATCGTCAACCAAAATTAGTTTATGATCGGCAAGAGGGGTAAAGATAATATCACTCTTATGCAGAACCTTCTTGTCTGTAATATAGATGCGAGGAATCGTAAAAACCGATGCAATATTTTCAATCGTGAGTTGAGAGAGGACTAATTGAGTTGTGGCAGTCCCAATATCCAAACCAACACTTAGGATTTTTTCTGACATGAAGACCTCCAAAAAAAGACGCTTAAAGAACTAGGCACCAATAGAACCCTAGTCTTTAAGCGTCATTGCTTGTATTCTTCCACTTCTTTGTAGAAAAAATGTTTATTCATGAAATAATATACTTGTCCGTGTTCCATTTGAACCTGATTGTACATCCAATCTTCCAGACAATTTATCTTGGACAAAACGTTCGACTAAGACCAGGCCAAGATGACCTTGGGAATAGCGACGCCTCGTATTGTAACCGCTACCATTGTCAGTTATCAATACTCTAATGATACCATTTTTTTTTGTGAGATGCAAGCCTACAGTTGCATTTTTCTTCTTAACATGAAAAGCATGTTTGAATGAATTTTGTAGGATTTCATTCGCAATCAGAGCCAAGGCTGTAGCCCGACTCGCATCTAATTCACAGTCCGCATCAACTTGACTCTGGACCTGAATAAAATCTTGGCCAAAGGAGCGACGAACAGTTGTCAAAACTTGTTCCAAAAGAGGAGCTAATGGAAGTTTCTGTCCTTTCTTATGACTGAGTAAGTCATGAATGCTAGCCACTGAAAGAATACGATGGACGCTTTCTTCCAAGGCCTCCTTAACATCCATTTTATCTGTCTGATAGGCTTGCAGTCTAAGGAGCGAAACCAAGGTTTGAAGATTATTTTTAACCCGATGGTTCATCTCCCTCACTAAAACCTTTTGTTCCTGTAGCTCCCGCTCCAAGTTGCGAATTTCCGTTACATCTCGACATTCCATTAGCAAGTATCCGTTTGTCAATAGTTGCCGTTTTAACTGGAAAAAATAACCGCCATAAGGCACCCGTACTTGGTCAATTTCATTTTTTTCGAGTCGAGCCCTTGCTAGGGCTTCTTGATAAGACAGGGTATCCAGCACCAAATTATCATAGTGCATACCTTCTAATTGATCTCGATAACCTAATCGACCTGCATATAATTCCCTAGCCTTGGCATTAGCATAAACCAAGGTCCCTTGAGGATCAAACACAAAAATTTGATTATCCAGTTGTTCCAAAAAGTTAGCCGGTAAATCCTGCTCCCAATCAAGAACTGGCTTTTCTGTTGGTGAGATAGAAGAAGAAAGAGACGGTGGTGCCATTTCAATGATCAACGTTCCAACCACTTCTTTTTCCCATACTAAAGGAAAGACTGTCTGGTAAATCACGGCTCCTTCTTGAGACATAGCCGTCAAACCGACTGAGGCTAAGCCAGTTTCCAAGGTTCGAATAACCCCAGGTTCATCTCGTAAATCTGCAACATCCCCCACAACATCCTCTCGATAAAGACTCCGTTGCTTTTGTGGACGTTTATGGTAAATGACCAAGGCTTGATTGGGTTGTGCCAAACTACGAACGTCAATAAAAACGTCCTGATGAGAATAGGTGTCACCTGTTTCCAGTTGGCTGGCCTGTTCCACAAGATATTCGATAGCCATTGGACTTAAATCTGTTTGCTGGGAACAGAGCTCTCGTATTTTTTCTTTATAGTTCATCATGTAACAAGAGTAATTTTGCGATTTCAATCATAGGAACCCTTTTTTGCATACTTATGGAACGAATTTGTTTAAAGGCTTCTGGCTCTGTCAGATTTTCTTTATACATCAGCATCCCTTTGGCTTTTTCAATGATAATCCGATCCTCAATTTTTTTACTGAGCTTATCCGTTTCATCTTTCAAAGCATAGGTTTCTCTTCCTTTTTCCAAACAAACTTCAATCATAGGAATCAGCGATTTGGCATCTAAAGGCTTAATTAAATAGGCACTAGTTCCATATTTCTTGGCTTTTTGAATGTATTGATCGTCGCTAAAACCAGAAAGTAACATAACACTATAGGCCAAGCGGTCATCAAGAATTTTTTTACTGGCTGTCAAACCATCTAATAAAGGGAGTTGGATATCCATCAAGACGAGGTCAGGATGAAATTTTTGACACACTTCTATAGCCTCAAAGCCGTCTTTGGCTTCGGCTACAACTTGGTAATCTCCAGATTCTAAGATATGACGAATATCTAAACGAACAATGGGGTCATCATCGACGATTACGATTTTACTTTTCATGTTTTCCACTCACTTACTACTAGGTCTTGGTAACGGTTGTTCCAGAAAATCCTAGGATTAGATGCAACCCATCCAGTACAGCTGCAAGGGCCGTTTCTACAGAAGCTACATCTCCCGTCATCACTACAGAACCGCTAAAGCGATCGACAAACCCAATTTCAACACCAGCAGCTTTCGTTGCTAAATCAACAGCGATAATAGCAGCTTCGCTGGGAGTAATTGTTAAAATGCCAATAGCACCCCGATCTTTTGCTTGGAGACCTAGTTTTTCAAAAATAACGGGATCGGGATTCGCAATCAAATGGGCTAGGGTGACTTGCTTACCAGGAACATATTCCTGAATCATCCTTTGTTTTTCTGTCATCTCTTCTCCTTATTTTATTATACTGATATTTTATCATTTTGCCAAATTATTCTCTATAACTAGTAGATAGAATAGTAGCTAAATCCGATACCGAGGGCTGACGAGGATTTGTCACTGTGCAGGGATCTTTTAAAGCAGACTCAGCAATGGATTCTTTTTCCCTTTCAAATAACGGCTGATCAATCCCGTAAGCTGCTAAAGTTTCAGGCAAGTCCAGTTTCCGTTGCAACTGTCTCAGCTTATCCAGTAATTGCTTCACACCTTGAGCTGGATTTGGGGCTGAACAACCCAGAATGCGAGCAAGTTGCTGGTAACGCTTTGCCACCTCTAGTTGTTGATTCCCAATCCTTGCACCTTCTAAACCTGCATTATAGGCGATAACCTTCGGTAAAAGGATGCTATTCATGCGACCATGTGGAATATGGAAGACAGCACCAGATGCATGTGACAAACTATGGACAATCCCTAACGAAGTCGTATTAAAAGCCATGCCCGCCATGGTTGAAGCAATGTGCATCTTTTCACGAGCTTCCATATCTTGCCCATTCCGGTAGGCTTTGGGGAGGTACTCAAACACTAATTGAACTGTTTTTTCAACCAGAGCATCAGAAAAATCAGTGGCCTGTGTCGAAACATAAGCCTCCAAAACATGGGTTAGAACATCTATACCAGTATCTGCAGTAATCTGCCGCGGCAAACTGCGTACCAAATTGGCATCCAGAATGGCAAGGTCAGGAAGTAATTCACGGTCCACAATTGGATACTTCCGTCCCAAGTCAGCATCTGTAATCACCGAAAAATCTGTCACTTCAGATCCTGTTCCACTAGTTGTTGGAATAGCAATCAAGGTAACTTCTTGGAACCCTCCCTCTTTCTTACCAAAGTAATAAATGGCTTTCGCAGCATCCAAGGCAGAACCACCACCGATTGCTAAAATAATGTCGATCGTTTGCTCCTGGCTAGACTGAATCCCAGCTACAATCACTTCAATAGGGGGGTCGGGACAAACTTCCGTAAAAATAGTTACTCGATTCGAAGAATCCAGGTGGTTTTTCACATACTCCAACTGCCCCGTCTTTTCTAAAAAAGGATCCGCGACCATCAAAATCCCCTGATTTTGAAAGCTTCTTAATTCCTCTAACGCATTGGTTCCAATTACCAGTTCTGTTTTGTAATGAATCCTATACATAGTTTCTCCTTTTGTACAAAAATAAGCCGCACGAAAAGACTAAACATCACCGTTGTCGCCTCTTCTGCAGCTTCATTGCTTGATTGGTTTCTATGTACACCATTGTACTTCACAAATAGTTTAGCACAAAAACGCTTACAAAACAAGAATATGAAATGACTGATTTCAAATACAAACTTTTTGGGAATCGCTTTCCTTTTCCCTTGCTTTTTTCTCATAAAAAAGGTAGACTTAAGTCAGAAGAAATTGATAATGTACTCTTAGACTCATGGAAGTTTGGTGTAAATCCAACACGGTCCCGCCACTGTGATAAGCCTAGCTTTAAGTCAGATCTTTGAATCTAAGTTTTAGTAGAAGTCGGGTTTCGATGTAAAGCTTCGGCCTCATGAATAAGATTCATTTTCATTCTACGATTAGTACCATTCATTTCTTGGACTTTGTCCAACTGCTTATAGCAGTTCAAGTCTTTTGGAAGCTCGTACTAATCGAGGATGCTTAGTGAATGACTACAATGGCGTAGCCAAGCTTTCAGAAAACAAAACAAGAGGTCGCCAAGCGACCTCTTTTCCTATGCTTTTTTAGACCAACGTTCCACATCTTCCTTAGTAATGGCATGAAAAACCTTACTTCCGCGTTCATAAGGAATGTCTTTTACTCCCATTTGGTAATTGACAAAACGAGCAAGGGCAAAAAAGTAATCGGATAAGCGGTTTACAAAAATCAACACCTCTTGGTTAATATCCGTAGACCACATAGCCGCTACAATATGACGTTCTGCTCGACGGGCAATTGTCCGAGCGACGTGTAAGGAAGCAGCCAGTGGATGGCCACCTGGTAGAATAAAGGTTTCTAACTCAGGGGGGATGGGGGCATAAAGGTCAATTTTTGACTCAATCCAATCCACAAGACTTTGGTCCACTTTATATGGATAAACACCCTGTGGGGTCGATAAATCAGATCCACAATCAAACAAATAATGCTGCAGCTCCAATAATTCTTCACGGAGCACATCCTCCTGACTCAGATCACACATCAAGTAACCAATCCAAGAATTCAATTCATCAATCGTCCCATACGCCTGCACCCGTTCCGAATCTTTGGCAACACTTTGCCCACCTACTAATTTTGTAAGGCCCTTATCACCTGTTTTTGTATATAATTGCATCTTATTCCTCCTGTAAAAATTCTAAAAGGTCCGTTAAACCGCGATCGTCTACTGCTGAAAGTTCAAAAACTCTTTGGCACCCCGCCTCGTGGAGCTGACGATGGGCCCAGTCCACAGCTTGCCCCTCTTCACTCAGATCCATTTTGGTAATCAGGCCGATCATCTCCTTGGTAAATAAATTGGAAAAACCTTGTGGGAAGAACTGTTCTTCCTTGCTAGCATCCAGCATCAAGCCAATAACATCCGCCTGCATAGCTGTTACATTTAAAGCATTATAATACTGTCGGTGTTGAAGAAATTCGCCCGGTGTATCAATAATATCTTCATGATATTGAACCACCTGAGTTTTTTGGTAATCCAAGTCTAAGCCATGCAGGCGTTGGGTTAAACTCGTTTTCCCCACACCAACTGGCCCGATAAACATTATTTTTTTCATCGTTTACTCCTAAAAAAGGCAAAGGGAACCCGTTCCAAATTGTATCGCTTCATCGCGATTGGAATCAGGCCCCTTTGCCTTGGTTTATTCTATGTAAGCAAGTTCATTTTACGCTAATAACTGCTAGAAATCAAGTCCTTTTATTTTAATTGTTCAAATTTAAGATGCACGCTGATGCGGTCTTCATAGCCATTTCGCTCTAAATCCCGCTGCAATCGGTAGGAAATATAATGCTCAGCAATGTTAATGTAACCTGCATCTAAAAGACGATTTTCAACCATGGACTGAATCATACTAATCGTTGCTTTTTCAACCTTGGCTTCTTCCAAATCCATAACCACTTTCTTGGTTACCTGTGCTAAATTTTGCCGCAAAGAGTCGTCCAAGACAAAAACAGATTGGGCTGCTTTTAAGATAGCCTGGTAGATTTTCTCTGGGTTAAATTCGGTTACTTGTCCATCACGTTTAATGACTTGCATATGATTCCTCCATTTCCTTACAAAAAATCCCTCACTCAAAAAGAGGAGGGATCCGAAAGGCACTTCCGTGTGATGAGCCGGTTCACACAACTCATCAAGGTCCGCTCCTGCGATATGACCTCCTCTGCTTCAATGTGCAACGTTACCGTTACAAATCGACTCATCGCATAGTTTCATTCTAGCAAATTGAAACCGTTTTGTCAACTTTCTAGAAAAGACCGAAAACGTTACCGTCCTCATCCAAGCCCATTTTCAATGCTGCTGGCTGCTTAGGTAAGCCTGGCATCGTTAAGACACTTCCAGCCAAGGCCACGATAAATCCTGCACCGTGACGGACCTGAAATTCACGGATGGTAATTCGGAAATCTTGAGGTCGTCCTCCTAGTTTTGGATCATCTGATAGGGAATAAGGTGTTTTAGCCATGCAAATAGGGAAGTGATCCCAGCCCTGAAGCTGGAATTCCTTCAGTTGCTTGAACGCTTTAGGAGCTAGGTCCACACCTTGTGCTCCATAAGCCTTTTGAACTAACGATTCAATTTTTTCCATAAAACTTCCCTGACGGTCGTAATAAGGGGTAAAGCTCTTTTCTTCTGACAAGTAAGGTAGAAGGGCTTCAACCAACTCTTGGCCTCCTTGAGGCCCTTTTTCCCAAACTTCTGTGAGGGCAAGAGGGATGGTGGCTTCTAGGCAGAGGTGCTTCATTAGATCCAACTCTGCACTAGTATCTCCAGAGAAGCGATTGAGAGCAACAACAACAGGTTTCCCAGTTGAGGCCAGAGTCTGAACGTGATGCTGGAGATTGGCAAATCCTGCTTCCAGGGCTGGCAAATCTTCCTGGGTTAATTCCTGTTTAGATAGACCACCATGCATCTTAAGGGCCCGAATGGTAGCAACAACCACAATCGCATCTGGAGCCTTCCGTAGATGGGGGACCTTGATGTCTAAGAATTTTTCAGCCCCTAAATCAGCTCCAAATCCAGCTTCAGTTACAGTAATATCCGCCAAGGACAGTGCAGTTTCCGTAGCCACCACCGAATTACATCCGTGGGCAATATTGGCGAAAGGACCTCCATGAACCAGTGCTGGAGTACCATAAATGGTTTGGACCAAATTTGGCTTTAAAGCATCTTTTAGCAAAAGGGTTAAAGCCCCTTCAACCCCCAAATCCTTCACAAAGACAGGACTCCCATCTCGTTTATAACCAATTAAAATATTGGCTAATCGCTGTTCCAAATCTTGAAGATCACGCGCCAAACAAAGAATGGCCATCATCTCACTGGCAACGGTAATGTCAAAGCCATCTTCTCTTGGCTGGCCATTGATAGGACCTCCCAGTCCAATCACAATCTGACGCAAGCTCCGATCATTGATATCTAGGACACGCTTCCAAACAATGCGACTTGGATCCAATTCTAAGTCATTCCCCTGATGAAGGTGGTTATCAATCAGAGCTGATAAGGTATTATGAGCAGAGGTCAAGGCATGCATATCCCCTGTGAAATGGAGGTTAATATCCTCCATGGGTAATACTTGAGCGTATCCCCCACCCGCTGCTCCTCCTTTCAAGCCCATGACTGGACCGAGGGACGGCTCTCGGAGTGCAATCATGGTTTTATGACCAGCAGCAGTCAGGCTATCTGCCAGTCCAATGGTTACAGTTGATTTCCCTTCTCCAGCTGGAGTCGGATTGATAGCTGTCACCAGTATCAATTTACCAGCCTTTTCTTTTTTCAAACGGGAAAGTGTTTCATAGGAAATTTTTCCCTTATAGGGACCATATTGTTCAATTGATTGAGCCTCTAAACCTAGGCTAGCTGCAATCTCTGTGATTGGTTTCAAGGAACTTTCTTGTGCAATTTGAATATCCGTTTTCATGAGCAATCCTCCTCTTCACTCCTCATTATACAGTAAAAGGTGTATAATGAGGATATGAAAATTTTAATCACATCCGGCGGAACGAGTGAGCCTATCGATCAGGTTCGGGCCATTACCAATCAATCGACTGGTCGCTTAGGCGCTCAGATTGCCCAAGCTTTTTTGGAAGCTGGTTTTTCAGTAACGTTGCTAACAACGCAAAACGCTGTCAAGCCTTCAGCACATCCAAAGCTCCAGCAAATTCTTATTCAAACAACCAAGGACCTAGAAGGAGCCCTTCAAGACCAGGTTCCCCAGCATCAGGTTCTTATTCATAGCATGGCTGTTTCAGACTATCGTCCTCTGCAGATGGTCCCTTTGGAAAAAATTCAAGAAGCAGCTAATCTTCAACGGTTTTTGGAGTCAGAGCAAAAAGAGGGAAAACATTCATCCAAAGCTGACCATCAAGTGATTTTCTTGGAGAAAACACCTAAACTCATTCAAAAAGTAAAGGACTGGAATCCCGACCTACGCTTGATCGGTTTCAAACTACTGGTTTCTGTCAATCCAGAGGAACTGATTTCTGTGGCACGGGCCTCCTTGGAGAAAAACCGAGCCGACTTGATTGTCGCCAACGATCTATCCCAGATTGACCAAGACCAGCACCCAGCCTTTTTAGTGGGGCCTGATTCCATTGAGCAAGCCAAAACCAAGCAAGAAATCGCTCAGAAACTACTTGATTTCATACTTAACAACATTCAAAATCAGAACACTTGACGAATTTTAAAAAAATGACGAGAAAGCCAATGAAGTTCGTTTAACTGGTCTGGGAGACCTGTTGAATATTATCGATAAGGCGTGCAAGGTACGCACTCAAAAAGTTCATCGAAGAGGCTTGACAATGTTTGATTTTGAAAGTCAATGAAAATTATAGTCTTTTAGTTTACTTTTAGTACAAGGCAACGAGTCGTAGACAGTACTGAAGTACGGTAAGACGAGTTAACACAGTAACAAAAGATAAACTAAAAAAGTATATTAGAAAGGATTCCTAGCATGGCCACCATTACTCTAGCCGTGACCGGCAGCATCTCCGCCTATAAAGCCGCTGATTTGGTCAGTCAATTAGGCAAATATGGTCACCAAGTTCATGTGCTGATGACTGAATCTGCACAAGCCTTCATAACACCCTTAACCTTGCAAGTTCTTTCCAAACATCCTGTCCATTTGGACACCATGGTGGAACCAGACCCAGCCAAGGTCAATCATATTCAATTAGCTAAGGAAACAGACCTATTCCTCGTTGCCCCTGCTTCAGCCAATACCCTGGCTAAATTAGCCAATGGTCTTGCAGATAACATCGTAACAGCTACAGCCTTGGCCCTGCCGCCTACGACTCCAAAGTTGCTGGCTCCGGCCATGAACACCAATATGTACCTGCATCCGGCAACCCAAAAGAATCTTGAGACCTTACATGACTACGGTTACCAACTTGTCTCACCTCGGGAATCCATTCTAGCCTGTGGAGATCGCGGTGTCGGTGCTCTGGCCGAAATTCCAGCTATTTTAGAAAGTGTAAAGGAGATTCTTGACCTTGCATAGATCAAATACAACTGCCGTTCTCGCCATTTTCCTAGCTGCCATGCTGGTGATTCAATGGCTCAGCGGGCTTATCTTCAATGTCCTCCCCTTTGTCATTCGCCCGACCTTGATTCATATCCCTGTCATTATCGGCTCCATTCGCTATGGTCCTAAAACCGGAATGATTCTTGGATTTTTTATGGGGCTTATCTCCATGATCAACAATACCCTCTTTATTCAACCCACAAGTTATCTCTTTACCCCCTTTGTTGAGAATGGAAGCTGGGCATCTTTGATGATTGCTTTTGTCCCTCGCATCCTGATTGGTCTCTTCCCTTCCTTTGTCTATCGCTGGATTCCCAACCGTTTGGGATTGGGGCTAGCGGGTGTTCTTGGTTCCTTAACCAATACCTTCTTTGTACTTTCAGGAATTTTCTTGCTATTTCCGTCAATTTACCAAGGGAACTTGCAAACTTTCTTAGCCGCCATTCTCACAACCAACTCTTTAGCGGAAATGGCACTAGCAGGATTTATCACAGCTGCTGCTTTTCCTATTTTGAAAAAAAATTAAAAAAGTGCTATAATGTAAGCGATTCCGAATATAACAAAAGGAGATTATAGTATGACCTATTTAGAATCTTACCAAAACTGGCTTGAACAAGAAAACCTTCCAGCTTACCTCCGCGAAGAATTGGAAGCTATGGATGACAAGCAAAAAGAAGATGCCTTTTATACCAATCTAGAGTTCGGTACTGCGGGTATGCGTGGTATTATCGGAGCTGGTACGAACCGCATCAATATCTTTGTTGTGCGTCAGGCAACAGAAGGTTTAGCTCGTCTGATTGAAAGCAAAGGGGAAGAATTCAAGGCGCGTGGTGTAGCCATTGCCTATGATAGCCGTCACTTCTCTCCTGAGTTTGCGATGGAATCTGCCGCTGTTCTGGCCCAGCATGGCATCAAATCTTATGTTTTTGAAAGTCTTCGTCCAACTCCGGAATTGTCCTTCGCAGTTCGCCACCTCAACGCCTTCTCTGGAATCATGATCACCGCTTCACACAACCCTGCACCTTTTAACGGTTACAAGGTTTATGGAGAAGATGGTGGACAAATGCCACCTGCAGATGCGGATGCCCTAACCGATTTCATCCGTGAAATCTCAGATCCGTTTAGCATTGAAGTTGCAGATGTAGAAGCTGCTCAAGCAAGCAATCTCATTGAGATCATTGGGGAAGCAGTCGATGCAGAATACCTCAAAGAAGTTCAAACAGTTACCATCAATCCTGAGTTGATTGAAGAGTATGGTAAAGACATGAAGATTGTCTATACCCCACTTCACGGAACTGGTGAAATGTTGGCTCGTCGTGCCCTTGCCCAAGCAGGATTTGATTCCGTACAATTAGTTGAAAGCCAGCTAACAGCTGACCCTGACTTCTCTACCGTTAAATCTCCAAACCCTGAAAGTCAAGCAGCCTTTGCCCTTGCGGAAGAATTGGGACGTGAAGTAGGTGCGGATGTATTGATCGCTACAGACCCAGATGCAGACCGTCTTGGTGTTGAAGTCTTACAAGCAGACGGTTCCTATAAAAACCTTTCTGGTAACCAAATCGGTGCCCTCATCGCTAAATATATCTTGGAAGCTCACAAATCTGCTGGCACCCTTCCAAGCAATGCGGCCTTGGCTAAATCCATTGTGTCCACAGACTTGGTGACTAAAATTGCCGAAAGCTATGGCGCTACTATGTTCAATGTCTTGACCGGATTCAAATTTATTGCTGAAAAGATTCAAGAATTTGAAGATACTGGTAGCCACACCTACCTCTTTGGATTTGAAGAAAGCTTCGGTTACCTCATCAAACCGTTTGTTCGTGATAAAGATGCCATTCAAGCTGTTCTCATCGTAGCTGAAATCGCTGCCTACTTCCGTTCCCGTGGCTTAACCCTAGCAGATGGAATCGAAGAAATCTACAAAGAATACGGCTACTATGCTGAGAAAACAATCTCTGTTACCCTTTCTGGTGTCGACGGAGCTACTCAGATTAAAGCCATCATGAGTAAATTCCGTGAACAAGCTCCAAACAGCTTCAACCAAAGCCCAGTTGTTCTAACAGAAGACTTCAAAGAATTAACCGCAACAGATGCACAAGATCAAGTTACTGCTCTTACAACACCTCCAAGTGATGTTCTCAAATATACCTTGGAAGACGGATCTTGGATTGCAGTTCGCCCTTCAGGTACCGAACCAAAAATTAAATTCTACCTAGCAGTCGTTGGCCAATCCAATGAAGACGCTGAAGCAAAAATCACTGCTATTGAAGCTGAGATTAACGCTTTTATTAAATAAGCTTAAAAGCCCTAGAGTGTTTACACTCCAAGGGCTTTTTCTTGCTTACATGACGTAAGGATCTCTCTAATTTTACAGCAGCTCGTTTTTTATAGTAACACAGAGGACATTTTCATATTCGATTTACTTAAGACATTATCACTTTCGAATGATCTATTTCCGTAAAATTCAAAAAAACAGATTGACGATTTTAATCTCTTCTTGTATAGTAGGGAACGGAGGGAAATATGAAACAAAATATAACTGTTAAAGAGCTTCGTCATCGAGCGGAAATGCCGATGATTGTCTTATGTATCGTACTGACTATCCTTGCTTGGATAGCTGTATTCGTGAGTGTTTTTGTCCTAGAATCACCACTGGAAGATTGGGCCGTGCCTATTTTAATTGGTGCGCTATCCCCATTTTTAGCGGTCATTGTCATTTTCAGACACCATTATTGGAAAGAAATTACCAATGGTGTTGAAATTACTGAAAAGCAATTTCCTGAAATCTACCAAGTCTATGTTGGATTAGCAAAAGAAATGGGCTTTGGAAATGGAAAAGGTGTCATGGCAGAAATTCCGCGTCTTTACCTTAAAAATGGTGACGGAACCTTGAATGCTTTTGCATCCAAATGCCAACTTCACAAAGGCTATGTAGTCCTTTATTCTGATTTAATGGACATCGCCTATAAGGAAAATGATTTTGAAGGCATTGCCTTTATTCTTGCACATGAACTTGGACATATCAAATGTGGGCACGTCTCTGCTTGGCGGACTATTCTTCAACCTGTAGCTAAAATGCTCTTCTTAGAGAAATCCCTTACACGTGCCCAAGAATGGACAGCTGACCGGTGTGGTTACTACTATGCACCTGAAGGTAAGCGTTCCATGATGGTTCTCTCAGCAGGTAAAAATCTGTATTCAAAAGTGGATTTTGATGAGTTCATCCGATCAGTCGATAATCATAAAGACGGATTCTGGCTCAAATACTCCAATTTCATGGCTGACCATGCCGTAGGTTTCCGTCGTATCCAAGCAATTAAGGAAACAGAAGAAAAAGGTTGGGATGTTCACGGGAAAATGCTATAGTCTTTTAGTTTGCTTTTAGTACAAGGCAGCGAGTCGCAGGCAGTACTAAAGTACGGCAAGACGAGCTAACACAGTAATAAAAGATAAACTAAAAGAGTATATAAGAAAAAGAGTTTCAAATCCACAGTTAATGTGGACTTGGAACCCTTTTTATGTTGCTTTAAGATTGCTTTCGACTATTTCCCAAATCTTTTGCTGAGGTCTCGCAAAGGGATAGGAACTGAAATCCTCTGCAGAAACCCAGAGGCTACCTACCGGCACGTCTGGATTCCCTTGCACGTGACCTAGCTGGATGTCAACATGCCATTTGCGGTGGCTAAAGACATGTTTTACTTGTGGCAAGGTGATCTCTTCCCATTCAATATCGAAAGGATAATCAGCCTCCAGTCGTGTACGTGCATCTAAAACGTCATTTCCTTCAGATACGGGATTGAATAAGTTCAATTCTTGTTCTTCTTCTACTTCCAACAAGGGGAAATGCCAAAAACCTGCCAAAAGTTTACTATGGTCATTTTTTTCAAGAAGAAATTTTCCCTCTTGATTTTGTAGAACAAAGGCCTTCAAATAAATGGAAATTGGTTTTTTCTTGGGTGCTTTAATAGGATATTTGTCCATGGTTCCATGTTTGTAGGCTGCTGAAAATACTTTAACAGGACTGTCTTCTGGTCTTGGATTAACTGGTGCTTCAATATCTGATCCCAAATCCATCAAAGCTTGGTTAAAATCACCAGGTCTTTTAGGGTCAATCAAAACATCCATCATAGCCTGAAAAACCTTCCGATTACTTGGATTTCCAATGTCCAAATCAACTTCAAAAAGCCGCGCCAACACTCGCATAACATTACCATCCACAGCAGGTTCCGGTAAGTTAAAAGCGATACTTGCTATGGCACCTGCAGTATAGGGACCAATCCCTTTTAATTTGCGAATCTCTTCAATAGTCTCAGGGAATTTTCCGTGATAGTCCTCAACCATGGTTTGAGCTGCAATCTGCATATTTCGAACGCGGGAGTAATAGCCTAAACCTTCCCAAGTTTTTAACAGAAGCTCTTCTTCCGCAGCAGCTAAATCTTGGATAGTTGGAAAAGTCTTCAAGAAGCGATGAAAATAAGGGATAACAGTATCGACACGAGTTTGTTGCAACATAATTTCCGAAACCCAGATGCGATAAGGGTCTGTATTTTCCCTCCAGGGCAAATCTCTTTTTTCTTGGTCATACCAAGTCAGCAAGGCCAACCGAAAGGCCTGAATTTTCTCTTCAGGCCACATTTCGATTCCATATTTTTCAAAATTAATCATATTGCTAAATCAAATTTCAATTGTGGTTGAACTGGATCATAACCGACCAATTCAAAATCCTCAATCCTAATATCATAAAAATTCGTTCCATCTGGGACATTCAAAACTAAGCGTGGAGTCTGTTCAGGGGCCGTACGACGCAGTAGCTCTTCTGCTTGTTCAAACTGATTATCATAAATATGCAGGTTATTGACAAAGTAAAAGAATTTACCGACCTTCCAACCAAAATGCTTGGCAATCATCATTTGCAAGGCAACATACTGCATGGCATTAATATGATGGGCCACCAGCATATCATTGGAACGCTGTGTTAAAGTAGCATCCAAATAGAGATCTTCCCCTACCCGACGAACATCAAACATGGTTTGAAAAGCACAAGGTAAAAGACCTTCTGTCTGGTCAAAAGCCTGGTAATCCCATAGCGAAATGACATTCCGGCGATTCCAAGGGTTTTCTGCTAGCTGTTCTAAGATACGGTCTATGATTCGGTGCTCTTTTACAACAGCCCCATATCGCTGCCCGATTGTCCCGGTATCCCCAACTTCCCAATCATTCCAGTAGCGAACGCCATATTTTTCATTTAAAAGGTCTAGATTATTGGATTGATCTTGGTAAATCCATAAAATCTCTTTAATCGCTGATTTAATTGGAATTGGTCGGAGACTGGTAATGGGAAAATCCCCCTTAGCCAAATCATATTCGGCAAAGGAACCAGTGATGTATTTTGAATGGGCAGTTCGTCCATCCTTGTACTGAGGCCTAGCCAGTTCGCTCATCACACCTTCATCTAAGATTTTCCGTATATTGCTTTTAAAAATTTTGTCTGCGCGTGTCATTGCCTATTTCCTTTTTAAGATAGAAGAGAGTGAGACGACGAACGATTTTATTTGTAAAAATCGTTCTGACTCACTCTCTTTTTTATTATTGGCGAACCAATGAAGCAGCACCAATGACACCTGCGTCATTGCCTAATTGAGCTAAGGACAATTTGGTGGAACTCGCTACTTGTGGGAAAGCGTTCGCTTTGAAGACTTCTTCCACACCCTTCAAAAGGAATTCTCCAGCTGCAGAAACCCCTCCACCTATAACAATTGTTGATGGGTTTAGAATGCTAGCAATGTTGGCACAAGCTATTCCAAGGTAACGAGAGAAATTACGGTAAACAATCAAGGCCAACTCATCCCCTTCTTTAGCTAGGTCGAAAACAAGTTTAGCCGTTACATCATCCCCATCATCGATTAATTGTTTTAAACGAGCATCTCCAGCGTACTCATCTGCATAACGACGAGTCAGGTTGACAATACCAGTCGCAGAAGCAACGGTTTCCAAACAACCCGGTTTCCCACAGGTACACATAATTGGTTGATCAAAATCGACAACAATATGTCCCAATTCTCCACCGGCACCTGCGACTCCATGAATCAGATTTCCATCAGCAATGACACCACCACCAACACCAGTACCAAGTGTCATAAAGACTACATCTGGATCATTGCTTCCGGCACCTACCCATTGTTCTCCAAGGGCTGCTACGTTGGCGTCGTTATCGATAAAGAATGGTATGCCGAGGCCTGCTTCCATCTGTTCTTTGACAGGCTGCAGCGTTTTCCAGTTCAGATTATATGCACCTACAACAGTACCCGCTTTAGGATCAACAACGCCTGGAGATCCCATCCCGATTCCAAGGAAATTTTCAGCACTTAAGTTCAAGAGTTCCAAACGGTGTTGAATGGAAGCGATCATATCATCTACAATATGGCTACCCTCATCAAGGATGTTGGTTTTGATCGACCATTTTTCTTGAATCTCACCCGCCTGGGTCAAAATTGCAAATTTAACGGATGTTCCACCGAGGTCAATTCCAATAATTTTCTTCTCCATTTTTCGAACTCCTTCGATTTTTCTACTAGAATCAGTATACCAAAAAACGCCCTTTATGAAAAGAGGAAAACGTTTGCTTTATTGGTGACAAGCTATGATTTCACGGATCCTTTTTTGCAAGTCTGGGATGACTTCTGCTTCAAACCAAGGATGCTTTTTAAGCCAGATATTATTCCGGGGAGATGGATGAATTATTGGAAAAAAGCTGGGGAGGTAATCCGAGTAGTTTCGAACCGTCTCCGTTAAGCTTGCCCCGTCTTGCCCTCCTAGATAGCATTTTTGAGCATACGTACCCATTAAAATAGTTAACTCTACTTCTTTTAAATGCTTCAAGCAGAGAGGGTGCCATTTTTCGGCAAAACCTTTTCGGGGTGGTAAATCTCCACTTTTTCCTTTTCCCGGAAAATAAAAATCCATGGGTAAAATTGCTAATTGTCCAGAATTATAAAACCAATCAGTATCAACCCCCATCCATTGTCGGAGCCGATCCCCACTCGGATCATGAAACAAGATCTGACTCTCTTGCGCCCTTATTCCAGGAGCCTGGCCAATGAGTACGACCTTGGCAGACGCTGGCACTTGAAATAGTGGAGCTATTCCTTGTTTCGTATATTCATGGTTCATAGCATCATCCATAATTTGACGAACCAATACCTGATTTTTCATCATTTTTCCCTTTAAAAAGCTGGGAGACCCCAGCAACTTTAACTATTCAAAACTTTCATCAATTGTACCAAACCCGCATAAACAAAGGCAGAGGCAACTAAAAGGGCTGCAACACCACCTCCAACCATAGGGTGGTTGATCAGAAAGAAACCTAAAACAACCCCAAGCATACTGGACCAAAATAAATAGTTAGTCAGAATAGGAACTTCCTTGCGCTGACCTAGGGCCTGACCAAAGCGAATCAGAGAAAGCACCACCAGCCAAATTCCTAAGATCGTTGGAATGAGGACGGGAAGACTTAGAAATCCACCAAGTAGCAGATAAGCCCCGATTAAGATTTCTAATCCCGCAGCCAGTAACAACCAAAGAGACTTTGCCAGACTCGGCAATTCTCTATAAAAATATAAACCGGCGATTCCGTTGAACAGTACCGAAACGGATAGGAGCCAGGAGATGGCCATCAGGTTGGTCCTTGGGTTTAAAAATAGAAAAATCCCTACTGATATGGAGATAAAAGCCGAAGTCATCACTCCCCATTTACTGCCTTGATTCATCAACCAGGCTCCTTTCCTTATGTCTGTTTCTACTATATAGATTTCCAATATCCTTGTCAAGAAATCTCTACAATCGTCCGTCCCAAATGCCGTCCAACCTTAAGTTCTTGGGCAACCTCAACAACCGCCTCCAACTTCACCATTGTAACCGCCACATTCCCTGAAATTTTCCACTCATTGGCCAGTAGTGACCATATTTCTTGCCGTTTCTTTTGGTCAAAGGCAACAGAATCAATGCCAATGAGACGAATTCCTCGGAGGATAAAAGGGGGAACTGTGGTCTCCAGGTTGAGACCATCGGCATTATAGTCTTTTAGTTTGCTTTTAGTACAAGGCAGCGAGTCGCAGACAGTACTGAAGTACGGCAAGACGAGCTAACACAGTAATAAAAGATAAACTAAAAGACTCTACATTATCTTCAATGGAAAAACAAAAAGCTGATTCTCTCAGGTTCGGGTTCCCAGTTTCCACAAACCTTGAGAAATCAGCTTTCTGCCCATGTTTTCCTACGATTTGGAGAAGACTTACCTTCTCAATCTAGGATAAGCATTACTCATCTAAATCATCATCGTCCTCTCCAAATAAGAGGGAATTGACGTGTAGGGTATTCTGCCGTGCCTTCTCAACGAAGTCTGCTTCCTGTCCAGTCCACAAATAGTTGAGATAAGCAATGACCATGGGCATGTTCATGCCTGCGAAGATATCAAGTGAGGCACCTTCCAATACCATGCGGCTGACAACATTACAAGGGGTTCCGCCTTGCAAATCTGCAAAGATAACGAATTCATCTCCCTCATGTGCTGCCAATATGGCTTCAACTTTCGCTTGAAAGTCTTCTGGTCCCTCGCTCTCCAAGAGTCCAACCGCATGAATATTGTCCTGTGGACCCATAATCATTTCCGTACTTTTTTTCAACTCTGTAGCGAAATGACCATGACTGACCAAAATTAATTGTTTTTCCATAGGGACCTCATTTTCTATTTAGTTAGGATATCCATACCAATCGCTTGTCCAAGTGCTGATAGGGCAACAATGATAGCAATGACGATAAAGATAGCCTTTGTTGAAGACATTCCTTTTTTACCAAGAAGCCAGTAAACTCCACCAGCAATCAAGGCTGGTACCATCCGTGGCATGATCATATCAAGGTAATTTTGAATGTCCAATTGAACGCCAAATACTTCAGGAACGGCAGCAATTTTAACATTGATCATGGTTGCGATAAGAGCACCAACCATGAAGATCCCTAGCACTGAAGCCGCATCAGTCAAGGCTTCCAAGTGTGACTGCATGGTGGTCACAAGGGATACCCCTTCTTTATAGGCAATTTCCAATTGTTTCCAACGGAAGACGTTGATAGCCATCGAAACGGCAACCCAGAGGAAAACCCCAATTGGATTCCCTTCAATCGCCATGTTAGCTGCAATCGCACCCATGATGGCTGGAATGATAGCTGCAAAGATTGCATCCCCGATCGCTGCGAATGGTCCCATCAAAGCGGTTTTAATACCAGAGACAGCATCTTTAGAAGCAATTCCTTCTTTTTCTTCCAAAGCAATATCAATACCAGTTACAATGGTGTGGAAGAAGTTGGATGTATTAAAGAACTGGGTATGAGTTTTCATCATTTGCTTAAGCTCTTCAGTACCATCTCCATACATCTTCCGCAATTGTGGAAGAATCATATAGAGGTAACCAGACGCCTGCATCCGTTCATAGTTCCAACCTAATTGGAAGGTGAACAAACTCCGTTTATTAATTTGGTTAAAATCTTCTTTGGTTAATTGGTATTTAGATTTCATCATCTTCAATCTCCTCTGTGTCGCTCGGGTCGGCTGCTGCCACTACTTTTGGTGCTTCAATGAGTTTCTTGTAGTGAATAGAGGCGATAGCAAAACCGATCAAGGCAATTCCCAAAATGGATAGTCCGTTAAATTTCGCAGTAAAGTCTTCAGACAAACCAGCTACTGCTCCACCCAAAGTTGAGGTGTATCCAAAGAGAGTGGTCAAAAGGGCAGTGATGACGAAACCACCAATCAAATAAGGGAAGTGTTTCTTAACTGGAAGGTAACGAAGCAAGATTGCAAATCCGACACCTGGAAGAGCTCCACCTGCTACAGTCAACCCTTTAGTCAACCAAGGAAGGGAAGTTTCCAAAAAGTCTACTGTTGACTGAACCGCTCCTGCTCCAAAAGTAAGAGCTAGGAAGACTGGAAGAGCACGAGAGAGAGCCCAAGGAACTGCACCGAGTAGGTAGTTTACTTCAATACCTCTGTAATTGAAATCTTCAACGTGTTTGTCAATCCGGTGAGCAAAGTAGGTGGTAGTGAAACGACCCAAAACGTCAGTCTGTACCATCAAAGCTGCAACGGGTACGGCAATGGTCGAAATCGCCAATAATGGATCCATCTTAAGGGCAACTGAGAAAGCAGTTGCTAGGACAGTCCCTGAGTTGGCATCGATACGAGAAGCTCCCCCGAAAGTTCCAACCCCTAAGACGGTCAATTGAAGTGATCCACCAATGAAGAGACCTGTTTGTAGATCTCCCATAATTAAACCAGCCATAAAACCGGCAAATACAGGTGATCCAGCTGAGGACACAATGGTCAATTCATCCAAGATTTGGTAACCCGCATAGAGGGTTAGAAGTAAGATTTGCCACCATTGAATCATAAGTGATTCCTCCTATCTACTATTTATTTAGCAAGGCCATGAAGTCTTCTGCCCCATCGTTTGGAACCATTTGATGGTACAATTTAACTCCTTTAGCGTGCAATTGTTTAAAGTCTTCAACATCTTTATCAGTGACATTAACACTCCGCGTAACTGAGCGAGTTTCGTCACTTTGAGACATATTCCCAACGTTAAGCTCCTCAAGTGGAACACCATTTTCAACCAATTCTAAGAAACGGTCTGGTTTACGGGCTACAATCATCAAACGTTGAGAGTCATATTTTCCAGCATTGATATTAGCTGCTGCTTTAGCAACTGGTAAGATACTAAGACGAACCCCAGGTGGGACAGCCAATTTCAATCCTGCTTTTTCAATGTCATTTTGAGCAACTTCGTCATCAATCACCATGATACGAGAAATGTTTAATTTCGATGCCCAAAGATTAGCTACTTGTCCGTGGATCAAACGTCCATCGATTCGAGTTGCGATAATTGCCATTAGTTTTCCTCCTTTTGCGCTTCCAAACCTTCTTTGATAATCGGTTTGGGTCCGAGTTGAATATTGTCTTTTATAACACCCTCACTTTCAAATAGAAGCAAGGTATTGTTCCCTTTTTTTAGAAAAGCTGCTGGTAAATAGAGGCTAAGGTAGGGCCCCACCTCCCAAAAACGACCCAGATTGTGACCATTAACAGAAATAAAACCCTTTCCGAAACCGCTTACATCGATGTGGCAAGAAAGAGGTTCCTCTAGCTCAAATTCAAATTCATGAAATCCAGGCTGTCCTTCTTCCCAATTGCCATCAAAATCCACCTTTTGTAACATCTTGTTGTCAAAGGATAACGGATACTGTTCCCATCCGGCCAAAAAGTGAAGATCCTTAATGACTCCGGTACGGATGCCTTTTTCTTGGGTCGGAGCTAGTAACTTGTGTCCATAGTTAACCCGTCCTTGGTTTTCAATCAAGATATCCAAGCGGTCCATCTGCTCCTGCGAATGAAATTCAAAGGATTCACCGATGGTATCTTGATCTTGAATCACAACTGGGATTTGGTTAATGAACACTTGAGCCCTATCCCTCACATCGACCAAGCGATAGTATTGCGGGTAACCATCATAAGCGACTTGTTTCCGATAGAGAGTATAACCTGTTGCTTGTCCAAGTGCTTCCATGGTCATTGGATACAGGGACTTTTTACTGGATGTCAACTGATCCAAAGTAGACCAAAGCGAAACACTGCGTTTCCGCTGGATAACCCTGCTCTCCATCAGAGGTTTTACCAAAGGTTCCGTCTGTTCCAAATCTGGATTCCACTGGCCAAGTGCTTCCTGTAAAAGGTAATATTTCTCCGTTGGATTCCCCACTTCATCTAGAATGGCATCATAGTCATAGGAGGTTACCTGAGGTAAATCGGTATTTCCTCGCGCTGAAGTCCCGTTCATAAAGCCAAAGTTGGTTCCACCGTGAAACATATAAAGGTTAATGCTGCCACGTTGAATGGTTTCCATAATCGCAGTGACAGTCTCTTGAGGATCACGTTGTATAATCGGCTCTTTCCAGCGATTAAACCAACCCAACCAAAACTCCATACACATGAGAGGGCCTTCAAAACTATTTTCCTTCATATAGTTCTGTAGATTTTTAAAATTCTCCTCAGCCTTTGAGCCAAAGTTTCCGGTCGGTAAAACACCTTCTTCTAGTAGTGTTCCAGCCTTAAGCGTAGCTAACCAAGCTCCATCTGAGGTAAAGTAGGGCATATCCCAGCCTTGCTTTTCCATTAACCTTTTTAAGCTTCTGAGATAGTCCTTATCTTCCCCAAACGACCCATATTCATTTTCCACTTGAAACATGAGGATATTCCCCCCACGATTCAGCTGCCGAGAGGCTAAAATTGGACCTAATTGTTGGTAATAGCGTTTTACGTAAGTTAGGAACTGCGAATCACTGGAACGAATTCGTATGTTTTTGGTCAGAAGCCAAGCTGGTAAGCCACCAAACTCCCATTCTGCACAAATATAGGGAGAGGGCCGAATCAAGGCATAGAGACCAATTTCCTGAGCCAAATCAAGAAAGGCACCCAGGTCATTCTGACCTTCAAAATTGAAATCTCCTTCCTTGGATTCATGGAGATTCCAGGGAACATAAGTCTCAACCGTATTAAATCCAAGAGCTTTAAGATTGTATAGAGAGTGATACCATTCTTCACGTGGGATACGAAAGTAATGGATAGCTCCCGATAGAATCTGGAAGGGTTCTCCATTAAGGATAAAATCCTGGGCCACTGAAAATGTTTCCATATTTCTTCCCTCACTAGGTAGAAAGCGTTTTCCTACTTTCATTCTAGCTTTTTCTTTAAATCATGTCAATATATTAGTCTGTTAGTTTTCTGAAAATTTTTCTGTCCAAGCCTGTGCTGTATCTTTTAAAACAGCATTGAGCTCTTCAATATTTTGTCGTCCCTGAGAACGGAGCCACTCACGACAAGCTTCTTCTCCATCCTGCGCATAGATACCAACTGCATCTTTCCAAGTAGCCCGCCCACATAAGACACCATTGAAATTAGAGCCAGCTTCTTTGGCAAAGACCAAGGTATCTTGGAACAATTTGGCAGATACACCTGCACTTAAGAAGATAAATGGAAGGTGACTCGCCTGTGCTTGATCTTGGAATGCTGCTTGTGCTTCTTCCTTACTATAGACCACTTCATCTTGGTTAAAGCCCTCTACAAAGTTCATGTTGACAGGAACTTCCACTTTGAGAACATCAACTTTATAGCGATCTTTTGAAAACTCACGCATCGCTTCATTGACTTTGTGTGGTTTCAACTTAGCAAACTCGGGACCAGTCACATCATCTAATTGAGCATCATAAGTTAAAAGCTCTAAGAAAAGAGGAATATCCTCCGCCAGACACTCACTTCCCACACGCTCGACAAAGGCATGTTTGCGCTCATTGATGGCCGCATCTTCATCTACGTCATAATAAAGGAGAAGTTTTACCGCGTCTCCACCAGCTTCCTTGATTCGCAAAACGGAAAGGTCATCAATCAGGTCCGGAAAACGGCCTGGTTCACTGGCATCATATCCCGTTTTTTCATAAGCTAAGAGTAAACCCGCCTCTTCAGCTCGTACGCGTGAAGCAGGAAGGCCGTACTCAGGATCTAAGAGAATGGAGGAGGCATAAGACGTCAATTCTTGACTAACCAATTCCTTAAAATGCACAACTCCTTCAGCTCCTAATGATTGTCCACCCTGAGATAACATCCGTTGGAGGGCGCCGCGTTGGTCAATGGCTAGGGCACCAAAAACCCCATCTTGATCGGCTAAACGTTTGAGAGCTTCTACTTTTGTAGAACTTGGTCGAAAACTAGACATAAGAATCTCCTTTTATTTATTTTCTAAGGGATAGAGAGTCACTCCCTTGACCACCCGATTTACGGTGCCGGTAGGGGATGGCGTATCCGGTAGGTTACCAACCTTAATGGAAGCGTGCAAGGCAAAGATTTGCCCCACCAACACAAAGGCTACTGCAAGATAAGCATCTGGTAAGTTGGCGTGAACCTTATCAAAGGTCAAGTGCGTTCCATCAAACTCTTCAACCGCTCCGACTTCCACTGCAACTACCTCGAGTGCTTGTTGATCTCCTGCTAATTCTAGCAGAATGTCTCTGTCATACAAGCGTGTGTATGGATCGTTAGAAACGAAGGTAAAGATAACGGTGTTTTTGTCGACAAATGATTTAGGACCATGTCGGAAACCAAGTGAAGAATCAAAGCCCGTTGCAATACGACCCGCTGTTAATTCCAAAATTTTCAACTGAGCTTCTCGTCCCATACCTGCATGAGCACCTGATCCAAGGTAGACGAGGCGTGTGAATGGTTTTTTTACGATTCCTTCTAAAACGCTTTCAAAACCGAATGCACGTTGTCCCAAAGCAATTACTTGTTGTACGTAGTCTTTTTTGACATCCAAGGAACTTGGATCAAATACCAGTAAACTAGCTAAGGTCATGCAGGTGAAACTACCGGTCATCGCAAATCCTTGATCATTGGATCGTTCTGGCATAAGGAAGAGATAGTTGTGGCTATCACCTTGTGCACGTTGAGCCAATTGTCCTTCAGGAGCACAAGTAATGGTTAGCTGGTAAAAATCCTTGACTAGGAATTGCCCTGCTTCAACAGCTCCAATACTTTCTGGGCTGTTTCCGGAACGAGCAAAGGATACCAAGAGAGTTGGCACGTCCTCTTTAAAATATTGTCTTGGATTTGAGACAAGGTGGGTAGATGGGACCGCCTGTAAATCTAGTTGATCTTCATTGGCTACTTCTTTCAAGTAGGGCAGAATGGTATCGCCAACATAGGCAGAGGTTCCCGCTCCCGTGAAGATAACACGTAACCGTTTATGTTGATTGACTAGCCCTGCTAAGAAGTTTTGCAGCTGCTTTTCTTGTTTTTCATAAGAATCCCATAACTCTTGCCAAAGTTCCGGCTCCTGCTTAATTTCAGAGGTGGTAATCCAGGCACCGAGTTTTTCGAGTTCTTCTTTTGTTTTTTGGAACATAAGATCCTCCTATTCCAAATAGGTATTGAAGTGGCGAACTTTATAGGAAAATTGGTCACTTCGAGCAGTAGTAAAGGTCAATTCAATGATTTTGCGTTCCTGATTAAAGGTTTCGCGTCGAATATTGAGGCAGGGAGTTGAGATCGGCTGATTCAGATATTGGGTCACATTTTCACCAATCTGACCGGCTGAGAAGAGTTCATCCGCGTAAACGATTCGTTGGCCGTAGTCCTCTTCCAGGGTTTTATAAAGCCCCTTTTCCTGGATCCGCTCCTTGGTCAAGTTCGGAAAAAGATGAGCTGGTAGATAGGATGTTTCAAACATCATGGCCTCACCATCTGCTAGTCGGAGGCGTTTGATTTTGTATACCAAATCTTGTTCTTCAATATGAAGGTAAGTTGCCACTTTCTTGTGGGCCTGAACCAGTTCAAAATATTCAATCTGATCAGAGGGCTGTTTTCCCAAATTCACCATATGCTGGTTAAAATTATAGGAATCCAGAAGATTTTGTTTGCGCTTCCATAATCCTGAAACAAAAGTTCCCTGACCATGTTTACGATAGATATAGCCCAGATCTTCCAATTCTGCAAGTGATTTTCGAACTGTGGTTCGACTGACATGAAACTGGTTGCAGAGTTCGCGTTCTGAGCTGAGCTTTTCGTGGATGCGCATTTCTCTAATCGCTTCCATCAATTGATCCGTTAGTTGCGTATGTAAGGGCATGGACAAATTCTTTTTCATGATTTCTCCTTTCCTTATGTATATTATATCCTTATTCCCTGCATTTTCACAAGGATTTTACTGGTACTTTAAACAAGTAAAAACTTGAAAATAAGACTGGTACTGTGGTATTCTGACTAAGATACCACTTTAAACTGGTATTCTACATGCTTTCACAAATCGTGCAGGGACTAATGGATAGCCCCCCTCACACATCGTACGTGCTGTTCGGAACACTGCGGTTCAATTTCATGTTTACGAGAACACTTTCAATTTCCACATCTACCTGTATAAAATTTTGTTCTACTTGTGCCATCCTATATTTACGAACAGCCTCCTTCGATTTACGTTTTGCGATTGCCCTCGTTATAGACCAGGAGAAAGGGGAGACAAAATCAATTTGATAGATAATCATTTAATCGTTCACCCCTTCGCTCCACTCCCATTACAAAAACTTCTTTACTACTATGGGTTCGACTGAGGGGCTGCCCCAGCTATTGAACCTCAGTGAAGAATGAGCTGTAAGAGTCAATAGGCGAGCGTACTTTCTCATGATTCGTTGTTATACTCTTTTAGTTTATCTTTTATTACTGTGTTAGCTCGTCTTGCCGTACTTTAGTACTGCCTGCGACTCGCTGCCTTGTACTAAAAGCAAACTAAAAGACTATACTACGCAAGTGGTGCTCATGAGACATCACGGGATAAGTCGCACATCATGCCTTATTTACTCTCGTGATTTACGAATATCTTCTTGGACTTTGGAGTTTACAGCCCTCTTATCCACTACGTAGGCCTTCATATCCCGTTTCTATTCATAGAGACGGGATTTCGCTATCCCTTCCTCTCCCCGCTACCTCACGATAGTCAGGAAGTTTGGGAGTCGCTATTGGGTTCACCGATAGCTGGTGCCCACAGAGGACTTACACCTCAGATGTACGACATGCTCGTCCTACCTAAAAAGCCGCTAGATTTACTAGCGACTTCAAGCTTATTCAAAAGAAGAGAGATATTCATAGCGTTCATACTGATAAAGCAGGTCTTCATTTAATTGGTCCAGCTCGGATTGAAGAGGAGCTAAGGCCCCGTAGTCACTGGCATTTTCCTGCATTTGATTTTCAACTTCTTCGATTCTGGTTTCCAATTTTTCAATTTTTGCTTCAATTTCTTTCCATTCCTGCTGTTCCTGGTAAGTCATCCGCTTGGTTTGTGCACGTTCTCGTGGCTTGCTAGACTTGGTCTGGGATTCCTGCTTTTGAACGAGTTCTTGTCTGAACTTCTTTTCATCCAGATAATCTGTATAGTTTCCAAAATACTCACGAATCTGCCCATCTTCAAAGGCCAAAAGTTTTGTTGAAACCTTGTCTAAGAAGTAACGGTCATGGCTGACTGTTAAAATGGGGCCGGCAAAGTGTTGAAGAAAGGCCTCTAAAACCGTCAAGGTCGCAATGTCTAAATCATTGGTTGGCTCATCCAACAAAAGAACATTCGGTTGCTGAATGAGTAATTTTAACAGGTAAAGCCGCTTCTTCTCTCCTCCAGATAATTTTCCAATTAGCGTACCATGACTGGAACGAGGAAAGAGAAATTGTTCCAAGAGTTCCGAAATACTAACACTCCCACTGGAAGTCTTCGCTTCGCTTGCGACCTGACTCAGATACTCAATCATCCGCATGGACTCATCCAGATCTTCTGCAGATTGGGAGAAGTAGGCGATTTTAACTGTTTCCCCACGAATCAGTTCACCGTCACTTGGTTCTAGCTGCCCGTCAATCAGGTTTAAAAGACTGGATTTTCCAACTCCATTGTCCCCAACAATCCCAATTCGATCCCGATTTTGAATGAGAAGGTTGAAGTTTTGAAAGAGCAGTTTTTGCTCATATCCAAAACTCAGGTCCTTAAATTCCAGAACCTTTTTTCCAATCCGACTGGTTTCAAACTGGATTTCTAATGAATCCTTAGTCTGATAAGCAGCCATATCTTTTTTCAGACTTTCAAATCGTTTGATGCGGGCTTCCTGTTTCGTAGCGCGTGCCTGAGGCTGCCGACGCATCCAAGAAAGCTCTTGTTTATAGAGCTGTTGACGCTTGTGTTGCATACTCGCCGCTCGTTCTTCTTCGTCAGCCTTTTGAGCTACATAATCCTGGTAATTTCCTTGGTATTCCGCAAGCCTTCCTTGATCCAATTCAAAAATGCGATTAGAGACTTGATCTAAAAAATAACGATCGTGAGTAATAAAGCAAACGGTGCTGTTATTACTGGTCAGGTAATTAGCCAACCAATCGACCATATCAATATCCAAGTGGTTGGTTGGCTCGTCTAGCAGTAATAAGTCTGCCTTCCGCAAGAGTACCTGTGCCAACTGTACCCGGCGGCGCTGTCCTCCGGACAAGTCATCCACAGATGTCTGCAGATTCTCCATCCCTAATTTAGAGAGAATGGTCTTGGCTTGACTTTCCAGCCCCCAAACATCCTGTGCTTCCAATTGTGCAACCAGTTGATCCAGTCTGTCCTGCTTAGACTCCTCGTAGGTTTCCATCAGGTTTTGATAGTCCTTCAATAAAGCCATCTCCTTGGGACGACTAGAAAGCACTGTATCTAAAATACTAGCACCCGCTTGGAAATCCGGTTCCTGAGTCAGATAGGCAATCTCATAATCCGTTTTGGTCTGGAATGGACTGCGATCCCCATCAAAGCCTGCTACACCGGCTAGCACATCTAACAAGCTTGATTTCCCAGTTCCATTTAAACCAATCAAGCCAATCCTATCCTGTGGATGAATAATGAAAGATAGATCCCGAAACAAGACCTTATCTGCCACCGACTTGGTCAGTCCTTCCACAATATAATCAGTCATGCAGTCGCTCCTTTACAAAGGCTAGGATAGCCCCTTTTTCATTTGTTAATTCTCCCTTGACAATCGCCAACTCAACTTCTTTTAATACGTGTCCCATTTGAGGGCCAGGTTGAAACCCTTCTTCCTGCATCAGAGTTCTGCCAGTGACGACGATTTCCTGTTTATCTCGAATGGCTAAGCCAGCTATGGTATCTGCTAGATACTGAGAATTGGTTTCCATCTTCATAGCAGCTCGCAGCTCTTCAGCCTGATAGAGGAGTTCTTCTTGATAGGAGTAACAATCCCAAGCGGACAAAAGTCCTTGTTCACGTTTCCTGAGGATCTCGACCATTTCCAAAACTTGTTTTTGGAAATCCCTAGAAGTCTTCCAAGCCCTTAAAATAGGGGCTACTTGCTTATTTTCAAAGTAATACAGCATGGCCGCCCAGGCCTGTGCCGAACTGGTGAAACTGAAATCAGACCTGATTTTTTCCAAAAAAGAAGAAAGGGCTTGAGACTCCGATGCAAAACCTGGCAAATAGTGATAGGCTTTTGCGGCAAGAAGAGATGAAAGCCCTCTTGCCCAAGAATTGGCAAGGAGCAGTTTTTCAAATTCAATAAAGATACGCTCGATGGCAATTTTCTCAAGTAGGGGGGCACCAGCAATCATGGCTTGAAAGGTCTCCGCCTCCAAATCAAAGTCTAAAGAAGCTTGGAAACGGAAACCACGCATGATTCGTAAAGCGTCTTCTTGAAAACGTTCCTGTGCTAAACCGACAGCACGAATCAACTCTGTCTCCAAGTCCTCTAAACCATGAAAAAGATCAACCAGATTTCCTTCGGCATCCAAGGCCAAGGCATTGATGGTAAAATCCCGCCGCTTCAAATCTTCTTCCAAAGAGCGCACAAAATGAACCTGACTAGGTCTACGATAATCCACGTACTCTTCTTCTGTCCGGAAAGTGGTGATTTCATACTCCTGACCACCCTCTAAAACTAAGACCGTTCCGTGTTCAATACCGACATCTACTGTCCGCTCAAAAAGATCTTTAATCTCTTGGGGATAAGCCGAAGAGGCAATATCCACGTCATGGATTGGATGATCCAAAAGCACATCTCGTACGCAACCACCTACAAAATAGGCTTGAAAACCAGCCTCTTGAATTTTTCTTAATATAGGTAAAGCCTTCTGAAATTCAGAAGGCAAACTTGATAATTTCATAAAATACTTCCATAAATGCGAGGTTAAGACGAAAGTCTCAACCTTTCTATTTTAGTTAGTGAAATCACATTGACGCAGTGGTCGATTCCGTTAAACAGCTCAAGGAGTCAGAAATTGACTCATTGAGTCCAGAAAACAACCTTATCAACTGCCCACTCTTAGCCTACACGAGGTAGAAATCCAACAGCTACACTGCCTGCTCCTAGATGAGTCCCGATGATGCTTCCAAAGGTTACCAAAGGAATTTCACCTGGTACACCAGCCTCCTGAAGCAGCGCTTGCATCTGCAGAGCCTTCTCCTCACAGTCAGAATGGATAACCGCGACATAATAGTCCTCACCCTTAACTTCCTGGCTGACCAAATCACAGAGGCGCTTCATCGCTTTCTTCTCAGTCCTTACCTTCTCGAAAACTTCAATCTTACCTTCATCTGTAAAATAGAGAATCGGCTTGATGCTGAGAAGACTACCTAAGAGAGCGGCACCATTGGACAAACGACCACCTTTGACCAAATGGTTGAGGTCATCGACCAAGATATAAGCCTGAACTCCATCAATTTGTTTTTCAATATTTTCAAGAACTGTAGGAAAATCTTGTCCAGCTTCTAAAGCTTCTAAAGCCGTTTTAACCATAAGTCCAAGTGGGGCACTGGTAATTTTAGTGTCTGGAAAGGCAATTTCCAAATTGGAAAACTCCTCTTTCAAGAATTGGATATTTTGGTAAAAACCTGAAATCCCACTTGAGAGAAAGAGACCTAGCACATGGGTATAACCATCCAACTCCAATTGCTGCAAGAGAACTTCCAGCTCTGCTAAACTTGGTTGACTTGTTTTTGGCAGCTCTTTAGAAGCTGCCATTTTTTCATAAAATTCTTCCGCAGTCAGATTTTTGCCTTCTAGATAAGTCTCCCCATCAATGAGGACTGGAATATCTAGAACAAACAAATTCTTTGCATCTGTCAAACCTGTTAAGTAGGCAGACGCATCGGTAATCACTGCAACTTTCATCATTTTTTAAAACTCCAAATTAATGCCTGGCATATCCAAGGCAATTTCTGTTACTTCATAAGTCAGGCGGTTCAACATACCAAGACTCGGTTCTGCCAATTGTTGAACCTCAGCATGTTCCAATTCATTCGGTTCATTGATAAAACGGTCCTGTACATGATTGGTTTGAGAAATAACTCCACTAATAACAAAGGTATCGAAAACAACCATAAAACTCACAATGACAACCATAGAGGTTTTTTGACTCGCTTCATCACGACTAATGAGCTGGAAATTAACGTCAATCTTTGTCTCAGGAGCACCATTTTCCTTCTCCCATTCAAAGTTACGAGCATCATAATGGTATTGACTTACAAAAATTTTATCACGAACTAATTCCATGGACTTTTCTCCTTACAAAAATGCTAGTTCTATTATAGCACTTGGGCTTTCATTTGTCTTGGTTATCTCAAATTTATAGACACTTTTCAATATTATGTTTTCTATTTATGAAAAAATGACCTTTCTTTTCAGAAAAGTCATTTTCCCATTTTTAATTTGTTTTTTTCAAGTATCCATATAGGAAACCGGAAACCACTGCTCCAATAAGGATAAAGACAAGATAAAGGAATGGGTTTGAAGTAAGGGCAACGACGAAGATTCCTCCATGAGGTGCCATTAGCTTTATTCCTGCAAGACCAACTAATCCTCCAGCAAGAGCGGAACCGGCCACGAAGCTTGGAATAGCGCGTGCTGGATCAGCTGCCGCAAATGGAATGGCACCTTCTGTAATAAAGGATAGACCCATGATAATATTGGTCAAACCAGAGTTGCGTTCTTCCTCACTAAATTTATTTTTAAAGAGCAAGGTAGCCACAAAGATGGCCAATGGTGGAACCATACCACCTGCCATGACAGCAGCCATCACTACGGAACCGCCTGTAGCCACACTAGCTGCCAAGGTACCCGTACCAAAGATGTATGCAGCCTTATTGAATGGTCCACCCATATCGATGGCCATCATACCACCAACCACAAGCCCTACAAGGACCGCTGAGCTGCCTGATAAGCCTTCCAAGAAATTGTTCAGACCAGTGTTAATCGCCGCCATAGGAATATTGACAAAGAGCATCAGGAAGCCAGTCAAACCAATTCCCAAAAGTGGGAAAAGCAGAATAGACTTGATTCCTTCCAAGGAACGTGGCAAGTTGGCCAAGGCTTTTTTCAAGAAGTTTACAACGTAACCGGCCAAGAATCCACCTACCAAAGCTCCAAGGAAACCTGAGGAAACTCCGCTTAGGGCTAGGCTAGCCTCTCCACCAGCAGCGAAGGGAACGTGGCCCCAAGCCGCACCTGAGGATGCCAAAGCACCCGCCACAAATCCGGCTGCCAAGCCAGGTTTTTCCGCAATGGAATAAGCAATATAACCAGCCAAAACTGGAAGCATGAAGCCAAAGGCTGCTCCACCGATTTCCTTAAATAAGGCAGAAATTTGATGGTAAGAACCAAGGCTAGCCAATTGATCTTGAGGTACACCCAACATTTGGTCAAAGAGGAAGGCCAAGGCAATCAGAATCCCCCCACCGATCACAAATGGCAACATCTGACTAACCCCACTCATCAAGTGTTTGTAGAGGTTCGAACCACCAGAGGAGGCAGCTGAAGGAGCCGCTTCTGGACTAGCTTCATAGACAGGAGTTGCTGGGTCCAAGGCCAACTGAATCAATTCTTCTGTTTTACGAATACCATCTGCAACAGGACGGTTCACAAGTGGTTTGCCGGCAAAACGAGCCATTTCAACAGCCTTATCTGCAGCAATGATAACTCCCTTAGCACGCGCAATGTCATCAGCTGTCAAAGCATTTCCAACTCCACTGGCACCATTGGTTTCAACTTTAATACCAATGCCCATCTCAGCGGCTTGTTTTTGCAACGCTTCTTGAGCCATGTAAGTGTGTGCAATACCAGTTGTACAAGCGGTTACCGCAACCAAGAAATCTGCATCTTGATCAACTTCAGCCACTGTTGCTGCATCCGCTTCTTCTTTTTCATCGAAGAGGGCTAGCACTTGTTCAGGACTAGATACCTGACGCAACTGTTCTGCAAATCCATCTTGCAACAAATATTTGGACAAATCAGCAAGAGCAGCTAAGTGAGTGTCGTTAGCACCTTCTGGAGCCGCAATCATGAAGAAAAGATTGGTTGGCTGACCATCCAGACTTTCATAGTCCAAACCAGCAGCAGACTTGGCAAAAAGAACAACCGCCTCTTTCACAGCTGCATTTTTACTATGCGGCATGGCAATACCGTCTCCAAGTCCTGTTGACGTTTGCGCTTCACGGGCCATAATGCCGTCTTTGAAAACTTGGAAATCCGTAACATATCCATGATCCACCAAGGACTGAATCATTTCATCAATCGCTGCTTCCTTGCTTTGAGCTTGCAAATCCAGCAGCATCACTTCTGGCTTCAATAAATCTTGAATTTTCATCTTTTTTCTACCTCCACTTGTTGGTACATTTCTTGAATATAGGCGGCGCTTGCTAAATCATCTGAGAAAGTTGTAGCTGTACCACAGGCCACCCCCCATTTGAAGGCTTCCAGGGCATCTCCGGTTTCCGCATAAGCACCCGTAAAGCCAGCTACCATTGAATCTCCTGCCCCCACAGAATTTTTCACCACTCCTTTGATCGGCTTGGCGAAGTATGCTTCATCTGCGGTTACTAGCAAGGCACCATCACCAGCCATCGAAATAATCACATGCTGAGCCCCTGCCTGAATGAGTTTTTCAGCATATTCTTGAATTTCATCTAAATCCTTCAACTTCTTCCCATAAATGGCTCCCAATTCATGATTATTGGGTTTAACCAAAAGAGGTTGATGGTCCAGCGAATCAATCAGAGTCTGACCTTCAAAATCGCAGACAACTCCTGCACCGGTCTCTCGGGTAAGGGCAATCAAATCTTTGTAAATGGCATTGCCAAGATTGGCTGGGCTAGACCCTGCAAATACGACCGTGTCGTCTGCAGATACGCTAGATAACAGTGCTTTTAAGTCTTCCAAGGAATCCGTATCAATGTCTGGACCAGGACCATTGATTTCTGTTTCCTGATCCGCTTTTACCTTGACATTTATCCGTGTATCCCCAGCTACTTGGATAAAGCTATGAGCAATTCCTTCCTGGTCTAAAACATCTGTGATAAAACGACCTGTAAAACCTCCAATAAAACCGGTGGCTTTGTTGGTTTTCCCCAAACGTTGAAGGACCCGACTCACATTAATTCCCTTACCACCCGCAAATTTATCATCCGATTGCATACGATTAACGTGACCAAGATCCAGTTGATCCAGACGGACAATAAAATCAATGGAGGGATTGAGTGTTACTGTATAAATCATACTTCAAGTACCTCTGTTTTCTCTACTAATCGTTTCACGAGAGAAGAGTTTGACTCTGACGTCACGATGGTTGCTGTCTCAACTCCTGCAACTTTTACAAAAGCAGTCTGATAGTATTTGGAAGGATCTACCAAGACATAGACCTTTGATGTATTCTGAAGGACAGCCTTTTTAAGCGCCGCTTCTTCAGGGTCTGGTGTGTAGAACCAATCTTGGTCTAACCCATTCATTCCCACGAAAGCTCGATCAAAATTCAAAGCTTGAACCTGTTCCAAAGCCGACGCGCCGATACAAGCATCAGTCGTCTCTTTAATCTGCCCCCCGATCATCAGGGTCGGCACATGTAAATCAACCAAGCGAGCAGCATGGTGAATCGAATTGGTCACTACCCGAATGGATTTTTGAGCCAAGCCTTCAATTAAAAAGGCAGTCGTTGTCCCAGCATCCAAAAAAATCGTTTCTCCATCTAGGACCTGCTTTAAAGCACCGTTAGCAATCGCTTGCTTTTCAGGAACATGCTTGATGGCTTTCTCCTGCATACTTTCTTCCTTGGAAAGAAAGCGGAGGTGTTCAGCCCCACCATGAACCCGTTTCAACAAGCCTTGACTTTCCAGCTCAGCCAAATCACGCCGAATGGTCGATTCTGACGTTTGCAATAACTCTTGCAGAAAGTCTAAACTGACAAAGCCTTGACCTCTTAATTCTTCACGAATTCGATGATGACGTTCTTCTTTTAGAATAAGACTTCCTCCTTATGAAATCGATTACAAAAACTATTATACTCTAAAAATTTTCAATGTCAATCAATTTCAGTCAAAAACTTTCATTTGTCTTCCTCCAATTACTCACCCCACTTACCAAATGCCTCTTCCCAACCTCTCGTTGGTGGTATCCATAACTTCAGACAACTCAAAAAGAACCAGCTGACAATATGGGATAATCCAACTTTTTTCTCAAACACTATGGTTTAAATTGACAAAACAAACTATTACAAGTAGTATGGAGATACATAAGAAATAGCTTTCGGGCAAGCTCAAGGGCCCCGATTGCGAATTGCATCTCCATTTAGAGGTGCTTTTTTGCTCAAAGAATTTTAAAACAACAGATGATTGGTGTCTTGTTTTAGAAAGAGTATTTCTTTTCATTTTTTGTTAAAATAAAAAAAGAACCCGTAGAAATAAAGAAAAAGGAGATCTCATGTCTGAGATTTATGACATTACCATTATTGGCGGTGGCCCCGTAGGCCTCTTTGCTGCCTTCTATGCCAACCTCCGAGAAGCCAAAGTCAAACTCATTGATTCCTTAGAACAGCTAGGAGGGCAACCAGCCATCCTCTACCCCGAAAAAACCATTCTCGATCTACCAGGTTTTCCCTCCATCACAGGACAAGGTTTAACGGAGAACCTGATCGCCCAACTGAGTACATTTGAAACTGAAATCTGTTTAGGCGAAACCTTATTGGAAATAGAACACGAGACTGATTACTATCGACTTGTCACAAGCAAAGCGGAACATCTGTCAAAAACGGTCATTATCGCCATGGGTGGCGGAGCCTTTAAAGCTCGTCCTTTAGATATTGAAGGTGCAGAGAATTTTGACAATGTTCACTACCATGTTCAAAGTATGGAGCAATTCAAGGATAAAAAAGTAGCCATTCTTGGAGGTGGAGATTCTGCAGTCGACTGGGCTTTGGCCTTTGAAAAAATTGCGGACACAACCCTCATCCATCGCCGAGACAACTTCCGAGCCCTGGAACATTCCGTCACCAACCTCAAGGCCTCCCAGGTCCAAATCAAGACCCCTTATATCCCATACGGACTTGAAGGAAAAGATGGCAAAGCCACCCACTTGCATGTAGCCCACAGCAAAAGTAAAGAAACTCACCCCATCGAGGTTGATCACATTTTTGTGAACTATGGATTTAAATCATCAATCGGAAATCTCAAGGAGTGGGACTTAGAGCTTGAGCGAAATAAAATCGTAGTCAATACTAAGCTCGAAACCAACCGTCCTGGTATCTATGCCATCGGAGATTGCTGCACCTATCCTGGTAAGGCAGCTATGATTGCAACAGGATTCGGAGAAGCCCCTACTGCTATCAATAACGCAGTACATTTCATCGATCCCAAACAAAAAGTCCAACCCAAACACTCCACAAGTATGTAAAATGAAGACTCCCCTGACCACACAAAATCAGGGGAGTTTTTAATCTTCAAAGAAGTCACTATCTAACTTCTTTAAATGAAAAGTATTTTCAATTGAAACACCAAGATCATGGTCAATCATAAACTGAGCTAAAGAAGAACCATCTACAAGAACAATTTTGGCATTTAGATTTTTTTCTGCGAATTCAATGGCGCCTTTTGTGTAGGATGAAGTCGTTATAAAGAGGCCTTTTTTGGCCCCATGTCCAGCTAAGGCCCCAACAAAAGACTGGAGTTCCTTTCTTCCAACTTTATTCCTCTCCTGATAGCGTTTAGCTTGGATATAGATTGATTCAAAACCAAGTGGATCACCACTAATAATCCCATCAATTCCCTCATCATTGGAGGCTTTCTGCCAATTTCCTGTTGGGCCAGGAATGCCATACCCCATCTTGACCAATAGTTCAAGCACAAGTCGTTCAAATCGATAAGGATCCATACGGTAAAGCTCCGCTAGAAGCTCTTCTTTTAATGTCTGGTTGTATTCTTGATATGCCTGCTCCAAGACTTCTCGTGGAGAAGTATCCTTAATTGCAACTCCAGTGTCCGAAGGGCTCCCTTTTGAAGGGCGACTTTGTTTAAAAGTCTTAAATTCAGGAAAGGAGAGCAACACCATTTCATTGATTTCATCAAATTTCGCTAATAAATCCGTTCCTCTTTGAGTGATTTGAAACCGACCGCGATCGGGACTAGAGATCACAAGTGCTTTCTTTAGATAGGTGGTCGCCCAGCCCACCCGGGAATCCAAAATTGTTTGGTTACCACTAGCCAACAGGGCCTGCTGAGCTTCTAAATCCAGTTTAAAGTCTTCTATCACTGCTTGTTTCAGTTCTTTTTTCGAATGGATCTCTCCATCCTTTAAGATCCTCAAGATAACCGTATAGAGATCCGAATATTTTGGGTTCTCCATGCTCGTCCTTTCCACATATCATTCACTTTTTCTTTTTCCTTTTTCCATGTTTAGAATAGGAAAAGCCAGCTAGGGTCTGGATGCTGGTTGTCAAATGCCATTTTTGGCAATCCTTGCAATGGTAGACCTTGCTGAAGTCGATTCCATACCTCTGTTTAGAATACAGCAAACCGATTTCAGCATCCATTTTTGTCAGATAAGGCACTTTCCCAGAGGGACAGTGTTGGGCATTCACGACTTTCCGTTTTGCCAAAAACCTTTGCCTCTTCGTTTTCACCATGATTTTTCCTCCTAATACCAACAGGGAGCCGGATTTCGTGCCCACTGTTTAACTATTTTTACTATTAGTTGGAATAGAAATAATCATGAATAGGTTTTACATTCAAAAGCTGTCAAAATTGGATTCCAAAATAATCTTCCACTTCTTGTTGCGTGCCCATTTTTTGATGGTAAGAAATCAGATAGTCTGGATCATTACTGAGTCGTATGCCTGTTTTCATTAAATGTTGGTAAAAATCAAAATAAGGAATGTGAGCATCTAAAGCCCGTTTGATTTCCAGATCAAAATCGTAAGCAACCTTCCGAAAATCGATCTGGGCAAGACCTGATTCATCGATGTCGAGTAAGAGATATTGGGCCCGTAAGTCTTGACGCAAGGTGTCCCATGGAAAGTAAGGTTGCCCAACGGATCCAGGATTTAAAACCAATTGACCTTCTTTCGTATAGTGAAGACCCTGAACATGGCTATGGGCAAAGATGGCAACATCTGCTTCATCTTCCGCAAACAAGGCTTTCAAATCCGCTTGTTCAAAAGGTGGGACCAGGTCACGACCCCAATTCTTTTTGGGCAGGTGATGAGAAAGATTAAAGCGTAAAGGCCCAACTTTTCGATGAAGATAGATGGATCTGCTTTGAATTTCTTGGCGATGAGAATCATTCAAGAAGGTATCCAAATGTAGGCTCTGCCGATAGACAAACAAATCTAAAGGAGTCTTCCGAGGATAGAGACCAGCCCTGGCATGCAGATAAGAGTCCTCCCAATTCCCTCGAAGACGGACAGTATAGGGGAGACTAGCCAGTCGTTCAAGAATCTCCAGGTGAGAGGGGCCTGGCATAAGCTCATCCCCCATAAGCCAGTACTCTTCAATCCCAAGGGCTTGAGTTTCCGCTACTACTGCCTCTAGGCCAGTGAGATTGCCATGGATATCTCCTAAAACAGCAACTTTCAATCGGGTATCTCCTCCGCAATTTTATTGAGCTTCCGCAATCGGTGGTTGAGTCCACTTTTGGTGAGGGGAGTGGGAAGGCTGTCAGCTAGTTCTTGGAGGGAGTAATCGGGATGGGCAATCCGAAAGCGGGCCACTTCCTGCAGTTCAGGGCTCAAGCTTTCCAGCCCTACATGATCCATAATTTTACTGATATTGTTAATGGTTTTCATGCTGGCTTTGACAGTTCGGGCAATATTGGCAGTTTCTGCATTGGTAGCCCGATTGAGATCGTTGCGCGTTTCCCGCATCAGTTTGATTTCCCCCAGTTGTTCCATAGCTTCCAAGGCTCCAATAATGATGAGGAAGTCCATTAAATCTTCCGCTCGCTGGATGTAGGTGATAGCCCCTCTTTTTCTTTCTAACACCTTAGCATCCAAAAGGAAATCCTGCATGAGTTGCCGCAAATCTTGGGCATGATCCACATAAACGGAAGCGATCTCCAGTTGGTATTGACCGGAATCTGGGTCACGCATACTGCCACTGGCAAGGAAGGACCCACGTAAATAAGCACGCGCCGCATCATCGTGGTCCATAATGGAAACTGGTAGACCAGTCTCCTGCTCAAAAAAAGCAGGTGAAAGCCCTAAAATATCCAACAAATCCTTGACCCCATGATCCATAAATACCGTGTAAACTCGGTTCTTGCGGAGATTGGTTTTCTGACGGTGACGGATATCCGACTTTATATCAAACCATTCCAAGAGAAATTCATAGATAAAACGAGCCACCTTGGCATTTTCAGTCGTAACAGAGAGAGTTAGACCTTCCCGACTCAAGCCCAAACTTCCAGAAAGTTTAATGAGGGCCGCTAATTCAGCCGGGTGACGCTCCGAGAGGGCGAGTATTTCCTCCTTGATTTTACTGGTAAAACTCATGAAAGCGCCCTCCTTTCTTTAGTGTTTGTGACTGGTGATTTTCATGATCTCTTCCACAACTAAATCACCATCGTGGAAGGCTCCTTTTTTTTCTAAGAGGAGAAAATTAGAAGAAATAACCCGTGGTACCTGGCTAGCCAAGTCCGCAAAATCGTGTTCAACTTGAACCAGGTACTCGTCAAATTCGTGGTCATTCATGTAGTCTTGAGGCACTTGGTCGACATTGACTAAAACGGTATCAATAAAGGCTTGACCCAAGTGCTTGTGAAGAACCCGGACATGCTGTCCATCTGTAAAATGCTCCGTCTCCCCTTTTTGGGTCATGATATTGCAGATATAGACAATCTCCGCCTTGGTATCCTTCAAGGCCTGACCAATTTCTTCAATCATAATGTTGGGTAAGATAGACGTAAAAAGAGAACCTGGACCCAAAATAACCATGTCACTTTCTAAAATGGCTTCCACCACATTGCGACTAGCCTTGGGTTTAGAATCATCGTAGGTGTTGGTCACGTAGACATGATCAATCATGCCTCCATGCTCGGCAATATGACTTTCCCCCGCTACCTCGGTCCCATCGTCAAAAACCGCATGCAGGGTCAAAGCCCGTTCACTAGAAGGATAAATGGTTCCGGTTGTATGGAGTAACTTGGTCAAGAGTTGCATGGCATGGTAGGTAGAACCTTGCATTTCTGCAATCCCTGCAATAATCAGATTCCCCAAGGGATGGCCCGCAAATGGACCGTCATCATCCGCAAAACGGTATTGGAAAATCTTTTCATACAGTTTGGGCATATCCGACATAGCCAAAAGCACATTGCGTAGATCTCCAGGAGGGGTCAGCTGCATATCCTCACGGAGTTTACCAGAACTCCCCCCATCATCGGCTACCGTGACCACAGCCGTTATGTCAACGTCTTGTTTTCGGAGGCTATTCAGAATAACCGAGATTCCAGTCCCACCTCCGATAACTGTAATTCGCTGTTTTCTCATGAACGGTTAACCGTTTCCTTTCTTCTATCCTTGTCCCGATGACTGACCCGGACATTCCAATTTTTGGCCAAATCATCCGCTAACCGACGGGCGAAGGCGACACTGCGGTGTTGTCCACCCGTACAGCCGATCGCAATCGTCAATACGGACTTGCCCTCCTTCTGGTAACCCGGCAAGATTGGGTTCAAGAGGTTGAGCAAGTTCTGGTAAAAATCTTCCGATTCTGGTTGTTCCATGACAAAATCATAAACCGGTTGGTCTAGTCCAGTTTGATTCCGCAACTCTACTTGGTAATAGGGATTGGGGAGGAAGCGAACATCAAAAGCTAGATCAGCATCCATCGGCAAGCCATACTTAAAACCAAAACTCATAACCTCCACACGGAAGGCTTGTTCAAAATCTTGGTCCGCAAAATGTTGGGCTAGGAGCTTGCGTAATTCACGAGGCGTTAATTCGGTCGTATCAACAACATTCTGGCTCATGCTCTTCAGGGGAGCCAAGAGCTCACGCTCACGCTTAATGCCGTCCATGATACGCCCATCGGCAGCCAGTGGATGGCTCCGGCGTGTTTCCTTATAGCGGGCAACCAACTCCTTGTCGGCCGCATCCAAGAATAGAATTTTGAAATCTAAATCTTCCCGATCCTCCAGCTCATCCAAAACCTCTTGAATGTCCTTGAAAAACGAACGGCTTCGCATGTCAATCACCAGTGCCATCCGTTTTTGTTCCACAGAACCATCGACCAAGGTCAACAATTTTGGCAATAAGGCAGGGGGCATATTGTCGATTGTAAAATAACCCAAATCTTCAAAGGATTGAATAGCCACAGTTTTCCCTGCTCCACTCATTCCAGTCACTACCACCAGTTGCAATTTCTCTTTCATCAAACAACCTCCACTTTCGAAAAATGAGGCTTGGACTTCAGCCCAGCCTCTTTCAGTTGTGTAGTCTTTTAGTTTGCTTTTAGTACAAGGCAGCGAGTCGCAGACAGTACTGAAGTACGGCAAGAGGAGCTAACACAGTAATAAAAGATAAACTAAAAGAGTATAATCGTCTTTATGGACGCAAACGATGCAGCATCCGTGGGAATGGAATGGCTTCACGAATATGCTTGGTACCAGCTACAAAGGTAACCATCCGTTCAATTCCGATACCGAATCCACCGTGAGGCACGGAACCATATTTACGAAGGTCGAGGTAGAATTCGTATTCGGATTTATCCATTCCTAGCTCATCCATTTTAACTACAAGGGCATCGTAATCATCTTCACGAAGAGAGCCCCCAATAATTTCGCCATATCCTTCTGGTGCCAACAAGTCTGCACAAAGAACACGTTCTGGATTACCAGGAACTGGCTTCATATAGAAAGCTTTAATAGCTGCTGGATAATTGGTCACAAAGGTTGGCACCCCAAAGTGGTTTGAAATCCAAGTTTCATGAGGTGAACCAAAGTCATCTCCGTGCTCCAAGTGCTCATAATCTGTATCTTCATCCTGTTCATGAGCCTGAAGCAAGTCAATCGCTTCATCATAGCTAACCCGTTTAAATGGTTCAGCAATGTAACGTTTTAGAAGATCAACATCCCGTTCTAAGATTTCTAAGGCCTGTGGCGCACGATCCAAGACACCTTGAATCAACGCTTTAACATAGGCTTCTTGCAAGTCCAGAGATTCTTCATGTGAAAGGAAAGAATACTCCGCATCCATCATCCAGAATTCTGTCAAGTGACGACGTGTTTTGGATTTTTCAGCCCGGAAAACAGGCCCAAAGTCAAAGACACGCCCCAGGGCCATGGCTCCAGCCTCAAGGTAAAGCTGTCCAGACTGACTCAAGTAAGCCGTATTGCCAAAGTAGTCTGTTTCAAACAACTCCGTAGAATCTTCCGCAGCATTTCCTGACAGGATTGGGCTATCAAATTTAATGAAACCGTTTTGATCAAAGAACTCATACGTCGCATAAATAATGGCATTCCGAATTTGCATGATCGCCATTTGCTTGCGTGAACGCAACCAGAGATGACGGTGGTCCATCAAGAAATCTGTTCCATGTTCTTTGGGGGTGATTGGATAATCCACAGAATGGCCAATGACCTTTAGGTCTGTAATATCTAATTCATAACCGAATTTAGAACGCTCATCTTCTTTGACAATTCCTTTAACTTCAACAGAGGTTTCCTGGCTAAGTTTTTTAATGGTATCAAATTTAGCAGCCCCTTCCTCTTCACCAAATGTCTCAAGGAAATTTGGTTTAAAGGCAACAGCTTGGAAATAAGCCGTACCGTCCCGTAATTGTAAAAAGGCAATTTTCCCTTTTCCGGATTTATTGGCAACCCAAGCTCCAATTGTTACTTCTTGACCCACATGGTCTTTCACATCAACGATGGATACATACTTTTTAGACATAAACGTTCCTTTACAAATTCATATAGTGTTCTAAGCGTCTTACCGCTTCTTTTAAAGTCTCTAAATCTGTCGCATAACTCAAACGAACATGATGAGGACTACCAAAGGCATCTCCTGAAACCAGGGCCACCCCTATCGTTTCCAAAATATCATTAGTAAAGTCTGAAACCTTGGAAAAACCTTTTCGTTTCATAGCTTCCTTAACATTTGGGAAAAAGTAGAAGGCACCCTCAGGTTTAGCCACACGGAAACCTGGGACCTGATTCAAGAGCGGATAAATGGTATTGAGACGGTCCTCAAAGGCTTCTCTCATCTTCTCAGCATCTTCTTGCGACCCCGTCAAAGCAGCAATCGCCGCATATTGGGCCACAGTCGTAGGGTTAGAGGTCAATTGACTGGTTAGTTTCCCCATGGCCTGAATCAGTTCTTGTGGTCCAACTGCAAACCCAATCCGCCAGCCGGTCATGGCATAGGTCTTGGAAACACCTGTAATGACGACTGTTTGCTGCTGGATCTCTGGCGAAAGACTAGAGATTGGAACAAACTCGGCCTGATTATACACCAGACGACTATAAATATCATCAGCTAAAATCAACACCTTACGCTTGATGGCCCAGTTGCCAATGGCTTCCAATTCCTCTCTTGTATAAAGGTTGCCGGTTGGATTGGAAGGGTTATTCAGGAGTAGAACCTTGACACGATCATTCCACAATTCTTCTAATTGAGAGACCCCAATTTTGAAGTTCTGATCTTCCTTCCCCTCTACAAAGACTACCTGCCCTTGAGCTAAGGCTACTTGATCCGCATAAGAAACCCAGTAAGGAGTTGGGACCATGACTTGATCTCCTGGATTCAAAACTGCGAAGAAAAAGGCTGCCAAAGCCATCTTGGCTCCAGTGGTCACCAACACTTGAGAGGGCTCAACAGAATAGCCATAATACTGAGACATATAGCCCTGCATGGCTTCTTTCAAAGTAGGTAAGCCAGAAGCTGGGGTATAAAAGGAAGCCTTCCCAGAATCAATGGCTTCCTTAGCTGCTTTGGCAATAGACTCGGGAGTCGTAAAATCCGGTTCCCCCAACGTCAAAGAGAGAATATCTCGTCCTGCCGCTGCTAACTCTTTAGCCTTGGCATCCGCAGCTAAAGTAGCACTTTCTTCCATATATTTAACACGATCTGATAACACTAGGCTCCCTCCTTCCTTACGAGTTTCTTTTCTTGAAAATCAATCAGATAATAGGTCGTTCCTGACCGAACTTCCCAAACAACTTTTCCCTGATCATAACCCAGGCGGCTTGCCTGAATGGAATCTGCTCCCGCTTCAGCAGCTAGATTTTCTGCTTCACTGCGGCTAGCTCCCTGATTTAAGTCAACCAAGGCGACTTGCTCTTGTTTGGAGTTCAGAATCAGCGCTTGTTCTTGACCCGCTGCATTTTTTCCGAAAACCGTTGTATAGGATTCCTGTCCATTAAAGACTTCGACAGTTTCAATTTCCCTAAAACCGGCCACTTCCTGGGCACGGATTTGGGCATTGGACATTCGCACATCCTGAGTTTTGGTTCCTAAATCAATCAGGTAAAGGCTGGAAAAACAGATGATCGACAAGACCGCAAAAATCCCAAGGAAAAACTGCCCTTTGGGAAAATAGGGCTCTAAATAGACTATTTTTTTCACCTTCTCATTATACACCAAAATCGCCTATTTTTACACATTTTTACAAATCCTTACAAACTGGTACTGATTATTGCGTAATCAAATTGATTAAACAGATTTTTACATTTTTCATTGATTCTTTGATGACTTTTACCAGCTTGGTCACCTTGTTTTGATCTATTTCTGTCCTAATTTTCTTACGCGATTGAGATCCTTAGGTATTTCAAAGACAAAATAAAAGCCGCATGGAATTCCATACGGTTTTATTTTAAGGAGACCTATAAAAGCTCAGGCTTTTGCTCAAATTAGACTGTTGAAATCCAATTAAATCAATGTTTGAATTTTCCAGACATTGGTTAGAGGGGCCTTAATAAATATCTCGACGATGACCTATCGAAAATATTTCAATGACAACTTCATCATCATATATTTGAGCCAAAATTCTATAATTTCCTACACGGTATCACCACTCTCCTGAATGATTAGCCGTCAACCCTTTTCCGTGTAAGCGTGGATTATCCGTATGAGCAATATTGTTGTCAATCCATGATAAGATTGAATTTCTTGTAAAGGGATCAAGTTTCTTTAACTGCTTAACTGCTTTTGACGTGTAGGTTAGCTTGTAAATCATAACCCAAACTCCGCCATCAAATCCTCATGCGATATTCTAACCCCATCATCATCTTCCATAGCTTGGCGTAAAATAGCTAAATCATACTCATCCTCAATACGTTCTAACATTGATTGGCGTGCAAACTCAGAGATGGTTAACCCGTGTACTTTTAAATAGTTCTTGATCAAGTTAGAATCTTCATCATTGATACGTAATGTCATGGTTGCCATATTTAACACCTCCTTTTAATACATTGTATTCAAATGTTTTTTAGATGTCAACTATTAACAAGCTTATGTATGTGTCAAGTTATTCTCGGAAATTTGAAAAATCAGTCTCAAATCTAGGACGTGCGTGAATTTCAGTTTGCAAAATTGCAAAAACACATAAATATCAATGTCATTCAAATTGAATGATTCAGTAAGTCAATCTCCACCTTATCGTTCTCAGTGTTTCTAATATGCAGGTCTTCATATTAGGTAGTGCGGACGTGAGCAGCCTCCTACGGAGTCTCATCACTAGATTTCGAGCCAAGGTCTCGAAATCTCCGTCATTTAGCAGTTGTTTCTCAACTGCTAATGATTCCACTACGGTATGAAGACCTGCTTCTTTATTCCTTCCGAACGATCTAAAATAAACTCGATAAGCGTCCCATAGCTGAACTCTTGGGACCATACACTGGTATGGTTGCCTGTGGAATAGTGTGCTCTTTGTGTTTCATAACCTTTAGGGCTTTTGAAGCACTCATAGCTATTTCCTCGCTAAAGACTGGCTCCGAAACTGTAGCTCTGTACAATCTCTCAAACTCCCCATTGCGAATACTTACTAAGAGAGTTGTCATGTTTTCAGCACCTTGTCTTGTCCAATTTCGTCCCTGCTTTTTCATACGATTTGTATAAAAGCGATGTCCACTTTCGCAAACACCCACACCATCACTTACTGGCAAATTTCTATCTTTTAGTGGCCGAATCCAGCACCAATTCCGAGTTAGATAAGCTCGAACTTCACTCAAACGCTCAAGGTGCTCCTCCTGTTCAAGATAGGACTCTGTAGTATCTAGCAATAGCTCTACACGCTCATAATCATAAGCCTTAACTGCTTGTCGTAATTCCTTTTGA
>NZ_JADPMS010000050.1:0-10093 GCF_015686645.1 Streptococcus sp. NLN76
CAAATTTTGTTTGAGTGTGTTAAGAAATCTTGATGTTGGTAAAGATATGAGTATGAGACGAAAGAAGTTCCATTTGAGTATGGTATTCGATAAATTTTTAAGAGTACTAATTTAAAAAAGATTCTAGCAGGGAATAAATCTACTAGAATCTTTCGTGCGTTTGTCGTGCCATCTATTCTGATAACTTGATCAAAACGTTTCAGGATTTCTCTGTCTTGATCATGAGTGATCACAATAATGATTGCATCAGATATAGAAAGTATATAATCCATTATCTTCCTTGATCTAATGGGATCTAAATTACTGGTTGGTTCGTCAAATATATACACTGAGTAATTTTGACTCAAATATCTAGACAAATCAATTCGTTGTTTCTCTCCTTCCGAAACTGGACTATAATCTCCTCCAACAGACTTCTGTAAAAACTGGCTATCAAATCCCATTACTTCCTTTAATTTGTTTGATAATGGAGCTGAATTTCCCAGTTCAATATTATCCAATACACTTCCTTTCACAAGGAAGTCATTTTTTTGTACAAAAGCAATTTCTTTATAAAGGCTTTGAGAATTTACTTGATCATTTGCTACTCCATTTATCTCTATTTTCCCCTGATATTTTGTAGAAGAATAGTAGTTTAAAATCAATTTCATAAGTGTAGTTTTACCCACCCCAGATTCTCCGACTACAGCATATGTTTTTCCTTTCTGAAATTCGAAAGAAAAGTCCGAAAAGAGGATTCGATTGTCAATCTCGAACCTAAGTTTCTGTATACTTATGGATGAAACTGCCTCTGCCAACTGTTTTGATTCTGCTATAACATTTTTTTGATTTTCTGGTCTTATAAGTTCGTCAAAATTAACCAAGATTGAATCTGCACTCTGAATCAGATTTTTTGAATAGAGGAAATTTTGGAAAGGACCAAATACTCCGTTGAGGAGTTGAATGCTTGCAACTAATAGACCAATTGTCAATAAATCATTTCTTACAAAGATAATACCGACCACCATACATGCTACTTGTGAGAAGAAACTTAAAAAAGTACCGGTATTAGAAGCAAGATCTCTCCCGTATTGATAGGCTTGTCTAGCATTCTCAAAATCCTGTGTTGAATTTCCAACCTGTTCTTGCATCCTTTTTTGGATACCTAGTAACTTTATCTGCTCGAAACTCTTTAAAAAATTTGTCATTATGTCTAAATAAGATTGATTTTTAGAGGTATAGGTCTCCGTTGCAGCTTTAATTAGCTTTCCAGGAATTTGGGATAAATTGATTGTAAGCAAGGAAAGGAGCAGGAAAAGTAAGGCTAATCTCCACTCAAGTAACATGAGAGCACAGATACTAATCAGCATGGAGGCAAGATTCACTACCATATTAAATTTGGCCACTAAATGATTTTCCATAAGTAAGTCTATGTTCTTTGTCAACGAGTTAAGAAATTCGGATTCTGATTTTCTTTCAGGAAAATCTTGATTAAGATAGGATTGAACTAAGCGATCTTTTAAATCTAAAATAATTTTTTTGATATAGAAATTTTTAACATATGAGGATGTCCAAGAACATAGGTACCAAGCTATAATTGTCAGAACACAGAGAAACACTTGCCTCTGTAGCTCGTGAGTCGAAATAGTTAGGCTGTCTAAAATTGTTCCTAGTTCGATGGAAAATAAGGTCATCAAAATCGATGCACTAAGAGCAAAAGTAAGCGCAAATCCATACCAAATTCTATAGGACTTTATCAGCTGTTTCATGTGACTCACCTCCTTTTGATAACCTCATTCTACCTCCTATCATCCCTATCCACTCAAACTTCCCGTATTTGGAACGAAAAAACTCACTATTTTTTTCAAACCGTTAATTTTTTCAACTTGTATTCACTAACCTTTCTACATATTCCCATTTCCTAATAAAAAGGCTGGAACACAAGTTTTACCACAAAAAAATATGATAGAATACAAGGAAAAAGGAGGTTCTATGAAAAAGTATGCAATTTTAGGACTGAGCTTATTATCTCTGAGCGGATTCACTGTATCTGCTGATGAAACTATAGCTTATCAAGAATTATTCAATCGAGATTTAAAACCGAATGGCGATTGAATTGTGCGCTATGCCCTCTATGATATCGATGACAATGGAACCGATGAACTCATAGCTGAAACAGATGGACAGCGCCAGCTTCTTTATAGTCTTTTAGTTTACTTTTAGTACAAGGCAGCGAGTCGTAGACAGTACTGAAGTACGGCAAGACGAGCTAACACAGTAATAAAAGATAAACTAAAAGACTATACTACCTCAAAAAAGGCTCTCCAACCTATTTGGCTCAAAACTACGAAGCCTCTACAGATGGTTACCGCAGCTTTTTCGCCATCAATAAAAATCAGACCATTACTCATTTTGAAGTCATGGCTGGCAGCAGCAATGCTGATTACAAAGTTTATCGACTAAAGAAAGATAATACAGCTGCTGAAGTGATTGAGAAAAAGACTTACAATTTAAAAGCTGATCGCAATTCTGCTCCTCCTGAGAGAGTTGACTTATCATCCTTGGAATGGAAATCAGTTAACGGCAATCCAGTAACCTCCAGTAGTAACCATGCAAGCAGTCCAAAAAATCCGACTGAACAAAGCACGTCCAGCAGTTCTAGCAAGACGGACAACCCGAAAACCAATCCTAATGCGAGCCAAGCTCTTTGGAACCAGGAGAAAGCTGAACAACTAGCCAACTATATGGTTGAGTTCGGAAATAAAATGGGACAACCAGGTTACAAATCCTATGCTCCAGGAGATGACGACGACTTTTTTGGTGTCATGAGCTTTACGGAGCAAGATCGAATCGTAGTCGGCGAACGGGTAGCGGATGTAGCTGAACTCACAAACGAAAGGAAGGTTACAGTGGCCTTCTCTAATGATGGACTTGGAACCGCTGACTACAATATTGTAGCTAGCTACGGTGTTGTTCACAAAAACTTCCCTATCTTCTATCATTTTACGATTCACGAAGGACAACCAGTTGTGCTAGTATCTCGTCAAAACCAAGGTAATCCTGAACGATTATACTACATGAATCCAACAAACAACACTGAATTGAGAGATACTTTTGCAGCCATTGTAGAAGGAAGATAATTCGTAAAAAGCTATTTCTACTTAAAGAAATTCTCCAACTGCGTCCTCACTTAACGAACTAGTAGACAAAAAAGAACTCCACAGATTAAGGACAAATGATACGTACCGTATCAAAATCCTTTATCTGTGGAGTTCTTTTATCTTTGATAACTACTAAATTTCACAAGCCAAGTTAGTATCATCCTCCACCAACATATGGTGGTCAACCTTGATACAGCGGTCCATCATTATATCTGCAACTCCCGCATCTTCCAACATATCCAAAGCTTCCTGGCTAAAAAGACCGAGTTGAGCCCAAAAGGCTTTGGGTTTCGTGGACATCTTAAGATAGTCTGCCGCAACGTCCGGTAAAAACTCACTGCGACGGAAAACGTCTACGATGTCGACTGGGAAAGGGAGGCTTTCCAAGGATGGGTAGACCTGCTGACCTAGAATTAATTGGTCGACAGCACGTGGGTTGACGGGGACAATACGATAGCCCTTTTCTTGAAGATAAGATGCCACTCGGTAACTGACAGCATCTTCTCTAGGGGAAAGTCCTACAATCGCAATAGTCTTGCTTTCTACAAGAAGTTTTTTAATCGTAGAGGAATCTGTTACAAGCATATTAGGACCTCCGAATTTTTTCTAGGGGACGACCCTTGGCTAGTTCATCAACGAGCTTATCCGTTATACGAATTTGCTTCATCAAAGGATCTGTCAATTCTTGAATTTTAACACCACAAATTGTTCCTGTGACAGTGTCCGCAGCTGGATTCCAAGCAGGACTTTCCTGATAGAAGTTCGCTAGGGTTCGAGTTTCTGAATCGAACTGAAGTTGTTCAGGGCTGTAACCTGTGAGCCAGCTTAGAATCTGATCCAATTCATCCTGACTACGCTCTTTTCGTTGAACTTTGTTCAGATAGGCCTGGTAAATACTGGTCCAGGTCATCTGATCGATTGTTTTTCTTGCCATTACTGACCTCGCTTGTTTCTAAACTGCTCTCTCTTCTATCCCAAAACCCTAATACCCGAAGCCAACCTATGCCGTCAGCTATTCGATGCTCACTTCCAAGACTGGCTTCGTTTTCCTTTTTCTAGGCTCGGAATCCAAGATATCGAGAGGAATTCGAGATATCTTCCCACTGGACTTGCCTCGCTCTCACGTTTCTAGGCCCAGGATCCAAAAGTCCATCGGACTTACCTCGCTTTCACATTTCTAGGCTCGGGACCCAAACATCTCCCAGATGTTTGGGTTACTTCGCTTCATACCATGTGTCTCCTGCGTTGCCGTCGGCGATGAGGGGGACGGTGAGTTGGATGGCGTTTTCCATGACTTCTTTGAGGAGGGTGGTGATGGCTTCTTGTTCTGATTTGGGAACTTCGAGGACGATTTCATCGTGGACTTGGAGGAGCATGCGGCTGGTGTAGTTGCCTTCTTCCAAGGCCCGGTCCAGGTTGATCATGGCGATTTTGAGGATGTCAGCGGCAGACCCTTGGATTGGGGAATTGATGGCTGTCCTTTCCGCAAAGGAGCGTACTTGGAAATTCCGAGCATGGATGTCCGGCAGTGCACGACGGCGATGGAAAATGGTTTCCACATAGCCTTGGTCACGCGCTTCACGGACAATACTGTCCATATAATTCTTGATGCCAGGGTAGCGCTCGAAATAAGTTTCGATGTAATCCTTGGCTTCGGCGCGTGTAATGCCTAAGTTGTTGGCCAGTCCGAAGTCTGAAATTCCATAAACCACACCGAAATTGACAGCCTTGGCATTGCGACGATCCAAGTCCGATACTTCTTCCGCTGTAGCGCGGCCAAAGACCCGCATAGCTGTAGAAGTATGGATGTCCAAACCATCCTTGAAGGCCTGAATCAAATGCTCATCTTGAGAAATATGTGCCAAGACCCGTAATTCAATTTGCGAGTAATCCGAACTAACCAAGACAGCGTCGTCAAAGGAAGGCACAAAAGCCTTACGAATTAAACGTCCCTGCCCCAGGCGAATCGGGATATTTTGCAAGTTGGGATCCGTACTGGATAGACGCCCCGTTTGGGTCAAATCCTGCACATAGCGAGTATGAATTTTTCCATCCTCTGCGATGGCATCCTGCAAGCCCACGACATAAGTGGATTGCAGCTTGGTAATCTGACGGTAGTCCAAAATCTTAGCCACAATCGGTGCAATCGGTGCCAAGCGTTCCAAAACATCCACCGCAGTCGAATAGCCCGTCTTGGTTTTCTTGGTGTACTCCAAAGGCAAGCCCATCTTCTCAAAGAGAATCACGCCCAACTGCTTCGGCGAATTGATGTTGAATTCCTCGCCCGCCAAGTCGTAGATTTCCTGGGTCAAGCCCTCGATGATCGCCTGATTCTCAACCTGCATCTCTTCCAATGTTTCACGTTGAACCTTGATTCCTGCCAATTCCATTTTGGCCAAAACCTTGGCTAGTGGCTGCTCCATGTCTACCAAGAGCGTCCATTGCTCCTGCTCCACCAATTGGCTTTGAAGGGACTCCTGTGTATCCACCAAAACGGCTAGTTTATCAGCCAGGTGCTGGAAGAAGACCTCTTCCTCCGGAATAGCCCGTTTCACGCCCTTACCGTAAATGACCTCATCCTCTACCAAAGGACGACTGCCATATAAACGCGCTATGGTCGAAATCTGATTGTCTTCAACCGTGGACAAGAGATACTTGGCCAAACGACTATCAAAAGCTGGCAAAGGCAAGTCCAGACCATATCGATCTACTAAAACCTGGACCTTCTTGAAATCATAAACATACAGAGGAGTCTGCCGCAAGAATTCTTGGAACACAGGACTCTCTAAAACAGCTGGAGACTGCCCCACGTAAATTTGGTCCTTGGTTCCCCAAACCACACCTCGCAAAGGCTCGACATGATAATTCTCACCTAACAACTCCAAATGAAGGAAGGTTTCTGCTCCAAACATCTCCGCCGTTGGCTCAGCCACCACCTGATAAGGAGCATGCTCCACCGGAGTTGAAGCCCCAGCAGATTGGTCTAATTGCTGCTTCAATTGGAGGAAGCCCATATCCTCATAAAATTGTCCCAAGGCTGGCACATCCGGACCTTGGTAGACAAGGTCCTCCAAACCAATCGCAATCGGCGACTGGGTGTTGATGGTTGCTAGGGTCTTAGATAAGAAGGCTTGTTCCCGGTCATTGATCAGATTCTCCTTCATTTTGGACTTCTTCATTCCGTCCAAGTTTTCATAGATCCCCTCTAGAGACCCGTATTCTGCCAAGAGCTTGAGACCTGTCTTTTCCCCAATCTTGGTCACCCCTGGAATATTATCTGACTTATCCCCCATCAAGGCCTTTAAATCGATAAACTGAGCAGGGGTAATCCCCATTTTTTCCATCAAATAGTCAGGGGTGTAGGCTTCAAATTCCGCTACCCCTTTTTTCGAAATCTCAACAATCGTATTGGAATCCGTCAATTGAATCAAGTCCTTATCACCCGATACAATCGTCACTTCAAAATCGGCACCCTCAGCTAATTTATCCAAAGTCCCGATAATGTCATCCGCCTCATAATTCTCCAACTCATAATGGCGAATCCCTTGAACCTCCAGCAACTGCCGAATAAAAGGAAACTGCTCCCGAAACTCATCCGGCGTCTTGGCCCGACCCCCCTTATAATCCGCAAACATCTCTGTCCGGAAAGTCGTCTTGCCCGCATCAAACGCCACCAAAACATGAGTCGGCTGCACCCGCTCCAAGAGATGCGACAACATTAACTGAAAACCGTAAATCGCATTGGTATGCAAACCAGACGCTGCCTTAAACCGATCCAACTGCTGATAAAGGGCAAAAAAAGCCCGAAAGGCCACAGAAGACCCATCAATGAGTAGTAATTTTTTCTTATTTTCCATAAAACAATTATAGCACAGACCTAGAGGAAGCAAGGGAATGGGGTCATTAATACTCTTTGAAAATCAAATTTAACCGTTGTCGGGTCAGACAGTCTGGGAGACTGTCTGAGATTCTAGTTGAAAAAACGAAGTTTTTGTCAACTTTGCCGTACTTATTTGAAACTTTCTTCGAAAGTATTATCAGTAAACTCAAAATCTCTCCCAGAGATTTCGAGCTGTCTGCGGCTCACTTCCTAGTTTAATTTTTGATTTGCATTGAGTATAAAAAAATAGTGAATGAACTCGAAAAATTTTAGATAACAATCAGAAATGTTACAGAAAACACTTCATTAAAAAACGTTTATTTATATTGTTTGTGTATCATTTGAGGTTTTGTTAGAATGAAGGTATTCACTAGTGATAACGGTTACATTTTGCTTGTAGGGAAATCCTTACACCTGGAATTGATTTAGGAGGTTATTATGAAACCTAAACATATTTATCGTACTCTGTTACTATCGAGCACCTTGTTATTCCTTGCTAATACAGAATTCATCACAAGTACTGTATCTGCAGATGAAAAAACGACACTAGCTGACATAGAGATTCCAACCACTCAGCTCGAACCCACAACAGATGACAATTCTAGATTCCAAGTTCCTGAAGCTAATCACTACAATGTCCCACCGACCTTAACCCAAGATACCCCGACTCCTTCCGAGTTAGATATTTCCCAACAAATTCCTGAAGTAAACATGCCTTCTCAACAGGAGTCTCAACCAGTTGAGAACAATCTTGTCACCGAAATCAATATAGCAACAAAACTCCCAGAATCAGACGTTCCAAGTCCCAACAGTCCCTTCCGTAATAACCAGCCAAGCAATCCACAAAAAGCTGCGGCTGAATTCGAGGACAAGGCTAAGCAGTACCTTGCCAATCTAACCCCAGAAGAACATCAATTATTGGAAGCTAGCCCAGATATAAAAAGTAAACAAAAAGTTTTAGAGAGTATTCTTATTCGCCAAATTAATGAAGAATATAGCTTGAAAGAATTAGAAGAATTCAAGAAGACCTTGACTCCAGAACAGAAAAAAGAACTGGAAGAAACCTCTGATTTAGTTGAATTTGAAACGAAACTAAAATCTTTCTACCAGACTTCGCAAGCCCAACAAGATTTTGGGAATCTTGTTGACACCTTAATTCTAAACAGCACTGAAGAAGAATTCCGTCAACTTCAAAGAAGTGCTGACAATCCCGAAAAATTTACACAAACTATACTTGACCTAGCCGCTTCACAAGCACAGACTAATTCAATTTCTGAAACAAATCAAACTTTTCGAATGCCCATTACAGCGGGAATTCCACTTATTATAAAAGCTGCACCTTATATTATTGCTGGAGTAAAAGCTCTCGGAACTGCAGTTATCGCCTACTTTGGTTCTCAGGCAATCAATAACAGCTATCAATACGCACGTGCTCAAGCCTATCAACGGCAACAAGCACTGTATGCTACCATGGCAAAAAGCTATGTAAACAATCAAGCTAGAATTCAATCAATCAGCCAAGCTCAAAGTTATACGTATACTGGTCCTGGTTACTATGCCGTTCAAAACTATACTTATCAGCCAAGTCAGTCTTATGGCTATACACCAAACTACTCCTACACTCCTCAGTACACAGGAGGATATACTGCACCAGCACGCGCCTATGGCCAAGTTGCTGCCTCTGTCTTTTATTATACAGGCAGTCTCAAACTCCCAGTCTACAATTTATCAGGAAAAAAACATACTGTTCTTCCAAATGAATCTGTCTGGTCTATCTCTCAAAAATACAAAATTCAAATGAATGACCTCATCACCTGGAATGGACTTACAAACGGACTCATCCACCCAGGGCAGAAGGTTTTGGTAAAACCAGACACTCTTATCAATAACGGTCTCCAACACCAAGTGTTGCCAAACGAATCCGTTTGGTCTATCTCTCAAAAATACAGCATCTCCATGGCTGATTTCAGAGCTTGGAATAACATCAAACATGACACCATTCACCCAGGACAAAAAGTTTACATTAAGGCAAAATCGGCTGCAAAAAAAGCCCAATATATTGTCAAAGCTGGAGATTCTATCTGGAAAATTGCCAAAGAGCACGGAATTACAATTGATGACCTAGTATAGTCTTTTAGTTTACTTTTAGTACAAGGCAGCGAGTCGTAAACAGTACTGAAGTACGGCAAGACGAGCTAACACAGTAATAAAAGATAAACTAAAAGACTATAAAATGGAATAAAGTCACAAACTTTACCATCCATCCTGGTGATACCCTCATCACAACCCAACCTCCCCTCAATCCCTTGCCACCTGTGATTACGAAACAACCATTACCTCAACTTGGTGCGCTCTATACTGTCAAAGCTGGAGACTCCATCTGGAGAATCGCCCATGATCACAGTATCACAATGAAACAGTTGCTAGAATGGAATAACATCACCAATCAAACCATCCATCCTGGCCAACAACTCATTACCCAAAATCCAGCAAGTCCTTCTGCAGCCACTGCAAATAAATCCTACACTGTAAAAGCTGGAGACTCTGTTTGGAGAATTGCTCAAAGTCATGGTGTCTCCATGGATGATTTGGTTATGTGGAACAATATTTCAAACTTTACCATCCATCCTGGCGAAGTCCTCATTCTCAAACAACCAACACAAGCACCCTATTCCGGACTCACAACTCATACCGTCCAAGCCGGTGAATCCGTTTGGCTTATCGCTCAAAAATATGGCATCACAATGGATGAACTGGTAGAATGGAATAACATTTCCAATTTCGCCATCCATCCAGGGCAGAGAGTAATTATAGGCTATGTTCCCTCTCCAGAAACTACAAAACTTGCTAAAGAATTAGGATATAGGAAGATAAAAGAAAGGAGTAAACATGATAAGCCAATTTATGAACGTGTAAAAGGTAAAGGTCCTAAATTTATATCTCCAGTGGATTTCAGTCAATATCTTGGACAGTTTTTGATAGAATTTTGTGCGTTCTAGGCGCCCCGTGGTTGCCTGGCCTCCTTTTTCTAGTTAGTATCTTTCAGAAACTAACTAGAAAAAAGAGGGTAAAT
>NZ_JADPMS010000051.1:0-9596 GCF_015686645.1 Streptococcus sp. NLN76
TCAATACACGACGTTCAACGTCCAACATACTTTGAAAAAATTCTAACTAAAACAGGTGTCTTGCCAGTTTGAGCTACGGCATTAAATGCCAAAATCTAGTACGACTTAACAAGACACTACTACTTTAACATAAAGAAAAAGTAGTGAGAAAATCTTCCGTCGAAGGTTTCCTCACTACTAATCTTAGTATGTTTGAGCTGTCTACGACTCGCTGCCTTGTACTAAAAGTAAATTAAAAAGACTACTATACAACGTCAGAATTTGAAATTTAATGAGTATAAGTCAAGTAGCGCTCTTCAAGACTTATCATCGCCTTCGCAATAACTTGAATATCTTGGCTGAGTTTCAAAAGGACAATAGCCCCTTGAATTTGTGCTATAATTTCTCGAGTTGCTTGCTGACAGGTTTCATTCGACCAGGACGGATGCATAACTTGAAGCAATCCTGACAATTCCTCAAACCACTGATCCATAAAATCGGCTAACAATTGTCGAAAGTCCTGATCTTGGGCTGCCAATTCAACAATGAGATTTCCAACTGGGCAGCCGTAAAAAATAGTTCCTTCTTGTTGCCGATGAAAATCAAAAATCCAGGCTAACATGGCCCGAAAACGATCTTCAGGAGGCAATGAACTCCCAAAAATCCCTTGAATCAACTCAAAATCCCACTCTCTTAAGAGATTCTGAGTTACCTCTAATCCTAAATCTTTCTTAGATTTAAAGTAATAATACAATTGCCCTTTCCCAACCCCTGCTGCATCCATAATTTGGTTGAGGGATGTCGCTACATACCCCTGATGATAGATTAATTCTCGGGTTTGTCTTAAAATAGTCTCTCTTGTATCCATGCAGCTACTCCTTTTCCTTCCAATTATAGCAGTTTTCCAGGGGAAATTATAGCAACTGAATCCCTGAATAAACTAAATCGTTTACAAGTGTTCTTCGATTTGGTATACTATTTGTACCGATTGGTACAGAATTATTTTTGTCCTCTCGTATTTCAAATAAAAGGAGATTTCCCAATGTTTCATAAAGCGCACACTGCTATTGTCATTACAGATCCACAAGTCGAATTTCTAAAACCTGCAGGAAAAGGATTCGGGGCTACTAAGGACATTCTGGAAAAAGTTCACACAATCGACAATCTCACTAAATTGCTCACCGTAGCCAAAGAAAATGGATATAAACGATTTATTTCACCTCACTACTTCTACCCTCATGATCACAAATGGCAATTTAAAGCAGCGGGTGAAACCATGATGATTGAAAATGAAATGTTTTGGCGTGACAGCCCCTACACCCCTGTTGTAGAAGGTTCAGGTGCAGATATCATTGAAGAAGTTAAACCCCTGCTAGACGAAGATACGATTATCACCAATGGTCATAAAATTTTTGGACCAGAGTCCAATGATTTGCAACTACAGTTGCGTAAAAATGGTATCGATACTGTAATTCTTGCCGGTATGAATGCCAACCTCTGTGTAGACAGCCACATGCGAGAACTCATTGAACTAGGATTCAAAGTTGTTGTTGTCACAGATGCCATCGGTGCTCCAGGTGAAGAAGCTTACCAAGCAGCTCTCACCAACTTTGGTTACATCGCCAATCAAACATATACTACAGAGGAAATTTTACCTTTATTAAAAGCTACTCACTAATCACCACAATCTATACACACAAAAAACATCTAGCCGATATCTCCAAGAAAGTTGAGGCTAGATGTTTTTTGTTTTGCTCTATTATGAAACTAGATCAAATAACAGTTTATACTTAGCAAGAATTTCTTTCAATTCTGATTAATTGAGTGATTCTTCTACTTTGGTGACACCTCTTGCACTAAGATCCAATGCAATGGTCTGATCTAGCATAACCTTTCCTTTTATTTTTTCACTAGTTCTTAGTGTATGGTAAGTTGGGTAGTTTCTAGTTGTAGTCGAGATAGGAGCGACAATTGTTACACCACTAAATTCAGACACCAAATCATGACTCAACGCAATCGCTGGTCTCCTATTCTTCTGCTCATGCCCAAGACTCGGATTGAAATGAACAAAAAAATATCACCTTGTGTCACTACCATTCCAATTCTCCTCCTTCAGCCTGTCCCCAATCTAACTCTCCATGTCGAATTCCATCATCTTCCCAATCCGCAAATAATTCATGAATCGTAGAAGGTTGTTGGTTCTCTGGTGTTAACACAATTGATTGATCCTTGATAGAAATCGAGAATTTTTGATTTAAATCAATGTCTAAAGCCTTCAAAATACTAGAAGGTATTCTCGTTGCCTTTGAATTCCCCCATTGAGAAAGAGTTGTATATTCTTGAATAATCGGTTCCATCGTACACCTCCTCAATAAAAGTATATCCTGTTGTCAAAAGAAAATCAAAAATCATCACTATTTTCCACTCCCTTTAAAAATTCTCTCACCTTTTTATTCGCTCCGAAAAAAGACAAGACTGACCTAGCATTCAACCTTGTCTTTTAACATTTATGATTGGATTGAGAAACTCGACTGTAATGACTAACTTCAGGCTTAAATGTCCATTTTAAGCTGGCCAGCCTTGACTCCCACTTTCATCGTTGAGCCTGGCTGTAGGTCCCCGGCCAGAAGGTACTCAGACAAGGGATCTTCCACCAAGGTTTGGAGGGTCCGACGAAGTGGACGAGCTCCATTTTCTGGATCGTAGCCTTTTTGAGCCAAAAGTTTGAGAGCGCTTGGCTGGAATTTCAAGGTCACATCCTTAGCTGCCAGAGCCGCAACCATCGGTTTGACCATAACCTTGACAATCTCTTGCATTTGCTCGGCCGTGAGGCTATGGAAGACGACCTTTTCATCAATCCGGTTCAAGAATTCAGGGCGGTAAGCCTTTTTCAACTCTTCAAACATTCGTTTTTCCATACTTTCATGGTCAAAGCGCAGGTCCCCTGCGCCAAAGCCAACAACCTTGTCATCACGGAGAGCAGTGGCCCCTAAATTGGAGGTCATGATAATCAAGGTGTTGGAGAAATCAACCTTGCGCCCCCGGCTATCGGTCAAAACACCATCGTCTAGCACCTGCAAGAGGAGGTTAAAGATATCCGGATGGGCTTTTTCCACCTCGTCAAAGAGGAGCACCGAATAAGGACGATTCCGAACCTTCTCGGTCAACTCACCGCCTTCTTCATAGCCCACATAACCCGGAGGAGCACCGTTAAGACGGCTAGCCGCAAACTTCTCCATGTACTCGCTCATGTCAAAACGAATGAGGGCTTCTTCATCATCAAAGAGCAATTCTGCCAAAGCCTTGGCCAGCTCCGTTTTACCAACACCCGTTGGCCCTAAGAAAAGGAAGGAACCAATCGGACGTTTACCCGTTTGTAGACCTGAACGATTGCGCCGAATGGCGCGACTGATAGCTGAAACAGCCTGGTCTTGCCCAATCACACGCTTGTGCAAGTCCGCTTCCAAATTGAGATACTTCTTGGCCTCTGAATTCGACAATTTCTGTACCGGAATTCCAGACAAACGACTCAAGGTCTGGAGGACATCCTCAGAAGTCACACGATGTTTGAAGACGGCAGGCTTCTGAGCCTCTTTCATCAGTTTCTTAGCCTTGCTAAATTCTTCATTCATCAAGGCCCTATCCAACTCTGTTAGGCCATTACTATCGTATTCAGAAGATCTCAAACTACGATTCTGAACCGTTGCGGCTGCCTCATCCAACAAATCAATGGCTGAGTCAGGCAAGCGTTTGGCGGTCAAATACCGCTTAGCTGTCTGAACAGCTGTTTTCAAGGCTTCATCCTCAATGGTTACCTGGTGATGCTCCTCATAACGCGGCCGGAGGCCCTGCAAAATCGCAAGGGAATCTGCCTCTTTGGGCTCTTCGATGGTCACCTTGGCAAAGCGACGAACCAAGGCCGCGTCTTTTTCAATATGTTTCTGGTATTCCTCTTGGGTGGTCGCACCAAGAGTACGAAGGCTACCACGCGCTAGGGCTGGCTTGAGAATATTGGCTGCATCAAGGGTCGAATCGATTCCACTACCGGAACCAATGATGGTGTGAAGCTCATCGATAAAGAGGATGATGTTGCCTTCCTTCTCGATGTCGTCAATGATGTTGTTCATCCGTTCCTCAAAGTCCCCGCGGAAACGAGTCCCGGCAATCACATTCATCAAGTCCAACTCCATAACCCGCATATCCTGCAAAGCCACAGGCACTTGACCGTCTACAATCCGCTGCGCCAAGCCCAAGGCTAGGGCAGTCTTACCAACCCCAGAATCCCCAACAAGCACTGGGTTGTTTTTGGTTTTTCGACTCAGAATGTGAACCATGCGGTCAATTTCTTCCTCACGCCCAACAACCGGCTCTAATTGACCGGCGCGGGCTGCAGCAGTCAAGTCACGGCTATAGTCTTCTAGACCACCACTTTGAGTCGTGGGCATGCCCATCATATTGGCCATTTGTTGGGAGGCTGGCCGGCTGCCACGGAAAAAGTTGCGGATGGATTTGATTTCATCCTTAGACCAGCCGACGCGGGCTTCGATGTCCTTCCGCAAGGCTTTCAATTTCTGGGCTTCCTGCTTGTCCTCTGGATCAAACCCGGATGCATAGAGGAGTTGTGTCGCCAGTGATTCATATTCCTGCAAAAGAACAAGAAAAATGTGTTCTGTCCCAATTTCATCCTGTCCTAGGTGTTGGGCCAGATCCTCCGCCCGTTTAAAAATTTTTTCCATGAGTGGGGAGAAAGGAAAAATGGTCATTTTTTTCTCTTCACGATAGGGGTAACCGATTATCTCCCCTGCTTTTTCTTCTATAAGATCCAAATCAATGGACGCATCTTTAAAGGCCGAACCGACAATACTATAGGGGTTGACCAAAAAGCCGGTTAGAAGGTGCCAGGTCTCGAGATGATCACGGCCATAATTATTGGCAAAGACATGGGCCACTTCAAGGGTTTCTATTAATGCATTTGAATACTTCATTCTTTATCCTCTTCTGTCAATTTCTTTTAATAAGTGGAGCATCATTTGGGTACGCAAACGGGGACCATCAGTGCCTAGGGCAGAATCCAGGGCTACGGCCATCAAACAAGTCGCTTCACGGCGTTCTAAGAGGCCTTCTTCAACGAGAAGCAGCAGGATATCCTCATAAACTTGCTCACTTAATTGCGAGTCCAATTTTTCCTGAAGTTCCTGCAACATTTGGTGGTGATTCGAGTAGGAAATCCGTCCAATCCGGATATAGCCACCACCACCTCGTTTGCTTTCAACAACATATCCTTTGCTTTCAGTAAAACGAGTTTTAATGACATAATTAATCTGACTTGGAACAACCTGAAAGAGTTCCGCTAGTTCACTGCGCTTGAGTACGGCCATTCCCATTTGTTCCAAAAGTTGCTTGATGTGCTCTTCAATATTATCGGAGGTATTTCTTGCTACCATGGAAGTCCTTTCTAATTTTGTGAGCATTCCATCCTAGTAACTTGGTCTCCCAAAGTACTTATTCGTAAACGAAATAAAAAAATGAAATCTGACTATATTTGACTTTTATTATATCTTAATTTTCCAAAGATTAAAAGTGGAAAGAGGCCATACAAGATTAGACTAGGACTAAGAATTTCAAACATTAACAATAAAAAAGGCAGGGCTCAAGTCCCCACCTCCTCTTTGTGCAAGTCCAGAAATCTCTGATTTCTGAATTTCCAAGAAATTAGTCTTGACCAAGAGCAGCAGCCATCGTTGCTGCAACTTCTGATTCAAAGTCGTTTGAAGCTTTTTCGATACCATCTCCAACTTCGAAACGTGCAAACGCAACAACAGAAGCGTTTACTGAGTCTAGGTAAGCTTCAACCGTTTTGCTGTCGTCCATGATGTAGACTTGTGCCAGAAGTGTGTAAGCTTGGTCAACTTTAGTGTTGTCTAGCATGAAGCGATCCATTTTACCTGGGATGATCTTATCCCAGATTTTTTCTGGTTTACCTTCAGCAGCCAATTCTGCTTTGATATCTTCTTCTGCTTGTGCGATCACTTCATCAGTCAATTGAGCTTTTGATCCATACTTCAAGAATGGAAGCGCTGGTTTATTAACCATTGCACGGCTTTCGTTGTCTTGCTCGATTGCGTGGTTCAATTGTGCCAACTCATCTTTAACGAATTGCTCATCCAACTCTTTGTAAGAAAGAACAGTTGGTTTCATCGCAGCGATGTGCATAGATACTTGTTTCGCAAGCGCTTCATCGCCACCTTCGATGACTGAGATTACACCGATACGGCCGCCATTATGTTGGTAAGCACCAAATGATTGAGCGTCTGTTTTTTCCAACAAAGCGAAACGACGGAATGAGATTTTTTCTCCGATTGTTGCAGTTGCGTTTACGTAAGCTGCTTCAAGAGTTTCACCCGAAGGCATTACCAAAGCAAGTGCGGCTTCGTTGTCTGCTGGTTGACCTTCAGCGATCACTTTAGCAGTTTCGTTTACCAAGTTTACAAATTGTTCGTTTTTCGCAACAAAGTCAGTTTCTGCATTCACTTCAACAACTGCAGCAACGTTACCGTTTACGTAAACACCTGTCAAACCTTCTGCAGCAACACGGTCAGCTTTTTTAGCTGCTTTCGCCATACCTTTTTCACGAAGTAGTTCAATCGCTTTTTCGATATCACCTTCTACTTCAACCAAGGCTTTTTTGGCATCCATGACACCAGCACCAGATTTTTCACGTAGTTCTTTAACAAGAGCGGCTGTAATATTGGCCATTTGAGCTTCCTCCAAAAATTTTTTAAAAAAGGACAGGACGGAGGTCACTGCCCTTTGGGGTTACAAGATTATTCGTTTGATCCTTCAACTACTTCAACGATTTCTTCAATTGAATCTGCTTGACTAGCTGCTGCTGCCATTTCAGCTTCAACAGAAGCAACGTTATCTTCACCTTGACGACCTTCGATAACAGCATCTGCCATTTTCGCAGTGATCAATTTGACAGCGCGGATAGCGTCATCGTTAGCTGGGATGATAACATCGATATCATCTGGATCAGTATTTGTGTCAACCATCGCTACAACTGGGATTCCCAATTTTTTAGCTTCTTTCACAGCGATTTGCTCTTTGTGTGGGTCAACGACATACATTACGTCAGGAATGCGTGGCATATCTTCGATACCACCCAAGAATTTCTCAAGACGTGCACGTTGTTTGTTAAGAAGTGCAACTTCTTTCTTAGGAAGAACTTCGAAGACACCTTCTTCTTCCATACGTTTGATTTCTTTCAAGCGAGCAACACGTTTTTGGATAGTTTCCCAGTTTGTAAGAGTTCCACCCAACCAACGGTGGTTGATGTAGTATTGACCAGCACGTTCTGCTTCTTCTTTAACAGCGTCAGCAGCTTGCTTTTTAGTACCAACAAACAAGATGATTGCATCTTCTGCAGCTGCATCACGCATGAAATCGTATGCTTGGTCTGCAAATTTAACAGTTTGTTGCAAGTCAATTACGTGGATTCCGTTACGCTCTGTGAAGATGTACTTAGCCATCTTAGGATTCCAGCGACGAGTTTGGTGACCGAAGTGTACACCAGCCTCAAGAAGTTGTTTCATTGAAATTACTGCCATGAGTATTTCTCCTTTAAAATGTTTTTTCCTCTTTTGAATTTCAACTTGCAGGACGACCCGAAGGCAACCCCTCCCACAATTCATTCAAAATGAGTATTTGTTGCACAGCAACTCTTTTATTATAAGGGAATTCTTTATAAATTACAAGAGGAATATTCGCTATTTGTCACGATAGTAGATGCCTTTTTCAAATTCTTCTTGTGGTTCCTCGTATTGGGGTTTCAAATAGATCCGTTCTCGTGTCTCATCTGATTCATAACCTGGAATTGGGACATTGACTGGAACATAATTGTATTCAACTGCACTCACCCGATTCTCAGCTAAGGTCCAGTTACCCAAGCCTTTATGATGCATTGTGTAGGTTCCATCACTAGTTGTCAACGTATTATCTTTGATGGACATGGTCCCAAATCGTTGACTAACCCATTTCCCATCATAAACAGAGCCACTTTGAGTTGTTGACGAAGATGTAGTTTCTGATTTTTGACTGGATTGGCTTTGCTTTGTTTTCTGAGTACTCGAAGAACTTGTCTTTGTATCAAATGAGCCAATTAGTACCCAGTCAATCACATCCATCTCCAAGATCTGGTCTTCCGTATGTCCAAATTGCGAATGAATATCACTTTGTCCCAATTGGATAGCTTGCTCCTCAACTTTTTTAGCTTCACCACCCTTAGGATCTAGCTCATAGAGGGTCGCTTGTCCTCGTCCAGATCCTGAAGAAACAGCTGACTGCAGGACACTCCCATCCTTATAAAGAACAAAGCCTACCCTATCACCACCGACCGCAGCAACATAGGTCTCTGCTAACAATTCAGGTTCTCCGTCGTCCAAATAGTGGAGAGCAATTGGGTAAATATTCCCTTGACTATCTGACATTCCAACTAAGAGTTCTTTTTCTCCCTTTTGATCGATGTCGTGGTAGGAGAACAACAGTTTATCAGGACTCTGAGCAATGTTCGCGATGGTCCAATAAGATAGGTCTTGATTCAACTTTCCATAAAGCTCATTGGCTACTGCTTCTGCATTTCCATTCCTGTTTACAGAAACTCTAGCTATTTTTTCATAATCCTCTAGAACCTCTTGATAGGCCTTTTCATTTTTATCAACAGCAGAAACCGAGCCCATGAAGAGACTCGCCAAGAGAGCTACTCCTAAAATACTTTTCTTTTTCATGCTTCTCCCCCCTTAGTTCCGATAGAAGATATAGGGCTCAAAGGCCTCTTGTGGAGCATCATATTGAGGTTGGATAAAAATACGATCCCGGGTTTCATCTGACTCATAGGTCCGAACACTTGTAGCCAGTTTCTGACCTGCAGGTACATAATAGTAGACTGGCGGGCTAGCTACTACTTCTGCCAGTGTCCAACTGCCGTCACTTATTTGTTTAACGGTAAAGGTGCCAGTACCATTGGTTAGTTTGCCACCTTCAATCGTAATGGATCCCATTGCACTTGACCAGGTTCCCTGAATAGCAGGAATAGTTTCGCCACTTGTAGCTTCAGCAGCCTCCTCTTGAGTAGAAGAGGCACTTACTTCCTGACTCACACTCTCTGCTTGTGAAGAACTGGATTGGGATTCTACCATCGCCTCTGTACTTGAACTTGTTGCAGTAGAATTTCCCGCCTTCTTGGATGAAGAAGACTTTTTAGCTGACGACGTTACTTGTTTTTGACTGGAAGAAGCACTTGGCTCAGTCTCTTTCTTTTGACCACATGCTGCCAAAGCCAAACTTGCTAAGAGTAATACCATTATTTTCTTTTTCATAAAATACCTCTGTCTATAAAAAAATCGCAGGTAAAACCTAGGTTATCACCTATTCAGTACAGGTCTAGTATACTAATAATCAGATATAAGAGCAAGAAAAAGCCGAAGGTTGACGGTGTCAATCAAAGATGATTATGTCCCGAAAAAATGATTAATATGGGCTAGAATAATTAGCGCGATTTTATTTGACACCAGGTACCTTTGAAGCTGTTTTTTAGACTAAACCAAGGCTACGATTAGCCT